>CAXTWV010000001.1:0-60642 GCA_964248005.1 uncultured Ktedonobacteraceae bacterium
GATGAATTCGGACCACCAAAGGAAGCGACCAATTGCTCGCATGCCGTGTTCCATGCCTGCGGTCCAGTGTAGGCCCGTGCGTTCTACGACCAACCGCGCCATAGGCGAAAGGTCCATGCATGTGTTAGAAGTCAGCAGAACTGGTCGTGGAGACTCGCGAATAACGCGGTTGAGGTTATCATACGTGGGCAACATTAATGCCAGCATTTCCGGTGTTGGCTCACGCCCACCCTCCGTTGCTGTCAGGTTCAGCACAAAATCTATATTGGGGTCATTGACTACCACTTCCAGTGACCGTTGCTGAATCGACGAGTCTACAACCACATAGCCAGTTACATCGAGTGGATTATGGCAGGTTGAAAAGGCTGGCAGAATAGTTTGTAGCTTCTTTGTTGTCTCCGGCGCGAACTCTGGTAGGACCAGGCCGACTTCTTCCGCTAAATCCGAGATGATATCGCATGCGCCGCCCGAAGGTGTCACCACGCCCATTCTGCGACCTGATAGTGGAGCGGTATAGCCAGCAAGACCAGCAGTAGTAAGCAGGTCTTCTAGCGAATGAACGCGGATAATACCAAGCTGGCGTAGCGCGGCATCGTTGATAGCGTTGTTGCCCACGAGTGCCCCTGTGTGAGCCATAGCGGTACGTGAACTGGCTTCGCTACTCCCAATCTTCAGTGCTACAAGCGTCTTACGTAGCGTGCGAGCTTTCTCAGCCACGCGTCGCAGTTCATCAGGGTGACGAATGCTTTCCAGGAAAAGCGCGATGGACTGTGTGGACTCTTCCTCAAGTAGATAATCCACCACGTCCGTTACCGAAATCATTGTTTCGTTGCCCATTGCCACGAGAAGACTCAGGCCGATGCCATGACCTTGAGCATAGGAGAGTACCGCGCTGGCCAACGCACCACTTTGCAAGACCACACCTACTGGACCAGACTTGAGCGGTGGTATAATAGGCAAGCCATAGGGCGTAATTCGGTCTGTGACGTTGATAAAACCGTTCCCATTTGGACCAAGTAGCGTCAGCCCATGATTTTGTGCAAATGTGAGGATTTCACGCTCAAGCCGTGCGCCTTCTTCGCCTATTTCACTAAAGCCAGAAGTCAGAATCACGAAGTTCTTTGTGCCCAGTTCCGCTGCTTCTTGTATAATTGAGAGGACATGTGATGTTGAAACCATCACGAACGCCAGATCAACCACTTCAGGGAGTGTACGTAGCGATTTGTATGCTTGCTGGCCATGCACAATCTCACGGTTTGGATTCACCAGATATATCTCGCCAGGGAAGCTATAACTTTTTAAATTTTCGTAAGTATAGATGGACCAGCGCGAATTGTCGGTCGCTCCTACCAGCGCGATGCTTCGTGGACGAAAAAATTGTCGAAGTTGCCCTGTTGATACATGCTGAGACTGCATCATCGTTTTGTACCTCGCATATCTCGAACTTCCTTGATCCAAAATACGACGGACACCCACAGCCTTTATCGTTCTCCGAATTCGACTGAGGCTATCCTACTATACGATGGAGTGCGAGCACGCAAGGGGCATATAGTAGGGTAGCCCCTTGTGGGCGTCCGTGAGTCTTACAGGTATTTTACTCTACTAGACGAAAATATGGCAGCGTTAAATCTTCGCCGACATGCTCGAATGTCACGCGTACCTTGGCACCCACCACAATATGCTCGCGGGGAGCATCCACAATACGTGACATCATACGTGCCCCTTCCTCTAGCTCGATAATGGCGATGACAAAAGGCACATCTGCCGCGAACAGGCCAAAGCCCTGATGCGCGACTGTGTATGAGTAGAGCGTGCCATTGCCGCTTGCCACTATCCATGAAAGCGAATCCGCGTGGCAATGGGGGCAGATCGAACGTGGATAGAACACGGCCCTTGAACAGGCATTGCATCGCTGGATGCGCAATTCACCTTGTGCCAGCCCTTCCCAGTAGGGACGCGAGTCGCTATCCTGCTGAATCATAGAAGCTGGAATGTGTTCTGGCATAGCACATCAGTCCTTTCCCAGAATAACGGTGGCACCCGACGAGAGCACGCCGCCAGTTCCATGGGCAAGCGCGATGCGTGCGCCTTCCACCTGACGTGGCCCGCACTCGCCACGCAATTGTCGTGTTGCCTCAATGAGCAAGAAAATACCATACATACCCGGATGGCAGTAGGAGAGTCCGCCGCCGTTTGTATTCATTGGAAACGGGCCACCGGGAGCCGTGCGCTGTCCACTGACGAAAGAACCACCCTCGCCACGACCACAAAAGCCCAGTGCCTCAAGCGTCATCACAACGGTGATAGTAAACGAATCGTAAATCTCGGCTACGTCGATGTCAGCAGGAGTCAGACCTGCCATCGCGAAGGCATCCCGTCCTGACGCGACGGCTGCCTGATGTGTGGCGAGGTCTGGCATATTCGCTATAGTATTATGTGTGTGCGCTTCGCCATGTCCAAGCACCCAAATAGGCGTATGGCGCAAATCGCGTACACGTTCAGAGGTAGTTACAACGACGGCACCCCCACCATCCGTGACAAGGCAGCAATCTAGCAAGTGCAAAGGCTCAGCAACCCAGCGCGAATGTAGCACGTCTTCAATGCTAATCGGATCGCGCATCATCGCTTTCTCGTTCATCGTGGCCCACTTGCGTGTTGCTACCGCGACCTCCGCGAGTTGTTCGCTCGTGGTGCCATACTCGTACATATGGCGTGTTGCCGCGAGTGCGTAGGCACCCACAGGAGTTGGTAAGCCAAAGGGAGCCTCGAACTGCTCTGTTAGCTTATAGGTAAAGCCCCCACGTCCTCGTGAACGATCAGAACGTTGCGTGCTGCCATAGGTAATCAGCGCGACCTCGAACAGACCCGCCTCGATGCCCGCTACCGCGTGTCCAAGATGGGCCTCGAAGGACGAGCCACCAATGCTTGTCGAGTCAGTATATTTGGGCTTGATGCCAAGATATTCAGCCAACATCAAATTGGGGGACCAGGCCCAATTGCCAGCACAGAAGAGAGCGTCCACATCGTCAAAGCTGAGACCTGCGTCGGCAAGGGCGGTTCGCGCTGCTTGATGCTGAAGTTGTAGCACCGTTTTATCGGGGGTGCGACCGAGATCAGACTCGGCTACACCCACAATTGCGGCTCGGAGACGCGCCATTAGAGTGCCTCCCCGACCTTTACATGACCGCGCAGAAGATTGCGTGAGATGATATAACGCTGAATTTCATCGGTACCCTCAAAAATGCGATAGAGGCGCACTAGACGATACCAACGTTCGATAGGCAGTTCTTTCGTATATCCCATACCGCCAAAAATCTGCATCACGCGGTCGATCACATGATTCGCCATTCCTGCACCTTGCAGTTTGGCAACCGAGGAGGCGTGGCGTCCGTCCTTGCCATTCTCAGCTAGCCAGGCCGCATAGAGCACAAGCCAGCGCGTAGACTCAATTTCCACATACGAGTCCGCGATCATCCACTGAATCGCCTGATATTCGGCGATGGGATGACCCATCGAAACACGTTGCTTGGCATATTCAATCGCCATCTGCAACGCACGTTCGGCTGTTCCAATTGCACCAGCAGGAATGCGCCAGCGACCCGCGCCAATCCACTGCATCCCTAGATTGAAACCGTTGTGCAGTTCACCCAGGATGTTCTTTTCTGGCACACGCACATTCTCAAAATACAGTGAGGCAGGCCCCCAATCGCCCATGGTAGGAATATGGCTGGATGTCCACCCCATCTCTCGGTCCACCAGGAAGCAGGTCACGCCACCATGTCCGCCTTTTACTGGGTCGGTCACGGCAAAGACCATGGTAAAGTCAGCCTCGTTGCCGCCTGTGATGAAGATTTTTTCGCCATTCAGCACATAATGGTCGCCGTCTTTTTCCGCACGCATCTTAATGTTCGCCGCGTCCGAACCTGCTCCTGGCTCGGTCAGCGCAAAACAGGAGCGACGATCTCCATTGATTGTTGGAATCAGATAGCGGTTTTTCTGCTCCTCATTACAATAGTAGAGAATATTATCAGCATTTCCGCCGAAATTGAATGGTACAAACGTGCGAGCTATCTCCATAGCGATAATCGCACCCATGATTGGGCCAAGGTTGGCTCCGCCGTATTCTTCAGGAGTGTTGATGCCCCAGAAGCCTTGATCTTTGGCTTTCTGTTGTAACTCACGAATTTTCTCACGTTCAATTGCAGGACGCCCTTCGCGTTCGTTGCGCAGGACATCGCCCTCAAGGGGAATCAGTTCTCTGTTCACAAACTCGCGAACGGTCTGCTGAACCATTTTCTGTTCTTCGTTCAAGCTAAAATCCACGTTTTTGCTCCTTTGCCGTGCTTGCTGACTGTGATTCCAAGCGGTTTGAGGAAGGCTACTCAGTCTTCTCATTCTGCTTGAAAAATATCAAAGAGTTACATACATCTACAGGGGTAATAATTGTGCGTGAAAGTAATCGAGTTGAACGGATGTGTAGGTTTCCAGATCAATAGCGGGTAAAAAGTGCCAAGTTTTCTGAAGTGCCCACAGGTGTCCAAGACCGAGTACATTCGCGGCTAATACACGCGGCTCCACGATATCGGGACGAAAGACGCCCATACGTTGCCCTTCCTGAAAAAGTGCCAGGAATTGAGTATCCAGATGCTTAATCATATCAAGAATGCGATGACGTACCTCGCGTGGAAGTGTAGAACTATCGCGGTACGTAATCAGCACACCTTTTGAGCCACGGTCTAAATCTTTGTAGAGTTCACGCACGATGAAATCGAAACGTTCGAGGGGATTGGCGATATCCGTTCCTTGTTTGAAGAGGTCAAGGTGGATAAGTGCAGTCTTTTCACAACAGGCGAGCAGGATATCATCTTTGCTAGGAAAGACGTAGTAAATGAGTCCTGTGCTAATACCTGCGGCACGCGCAATATCAGGTACTGAAGTCCCGTGAAATCCCTTGCGGCTAAAGAGATCACCCGCGGCGGCGATAATTTCCTCACGGCGAATACCACGAGCAGTTTTAGCGACCATATGTACTTCTCGTCCTTCTTTGCACATTGTACATGATAGCTGGCGTCAATTGTTGCATGAAGTTGTCGGTAAATAAAGACTACCATATTTTGAATGAATATTCAATAGAGTTGCCTCGGATGTCTCCGTTTTTGCGGGACAAAGTTTTTCCCATTGATGACAACAAAAAAGAGGAAGGAACTTCGATGTTTCTTCCTCTTGAGACCCATGTGAGCAGTTATTATTTGATTACTGAAACGTAATAGGCAGCGACTGAATCACAAAGACGATGCCAGTATGCACGTTCACAGGAACATCCTTGACCCGTTGAATGTCTTTCAGTTGCTCAAGCATCATGGGCAAGACAATCTTTGCTTCGAGGCGGGCGAGAGGCGCACCGACGCAGAAGTGAATGCCATGGCCAAAGGCAAGATGGCGATTTGGTTCACGTTCGATATTGAATGTGTCGGGATCGGGGAATTGCGCTACATCACGGTTTGCCGAAGCGTTCCATGTGAGTACCATTGAATTCGCCGGAATCGTTTGCCCTGCTAATTCAACATCTGTCTTGGCTTGTCGGAAGAGAAACCAGACTGGTGGCAGATAGCGTAGAACCTCTTCAATCGCTTTTGGCATCAGGTTTGGTTCGTGGATGAGCCTTTGCATAGTGTCGGGATGGTCAGTAAAGCAAACAAGGGCATTGGCAATCAAGTTTTTTGTCGTTTCCTGACCAGCTGCAAGCAGCAGAATACAAAAACTCACCAGTTCTTGCTCGCTCAGACGTTCACCATCTACCTCGGCGACGCTCAGCGCACTGACTAAATCCTCTCGTGGGCTACGGCGTCGCTCCACCAGGAGGCGCGAGAAGTAGTCGGACATCTCGACTTGCATGGTTTGACCATTCTGTTGTGCGGATGGTGCTGGCGAATTTTCCATTTGCGCCCAGCGTTGGAAGATGTTCCAGTCCGCGTCTGGTACGCCAAGCATTTCTGCAATGACTTTCGCGGGAAGTGGAAACGCCATATCCGACACAACATCCATCGTGCCCTTTTCACGCACAGTGTTCAATAGTTCTTGTGTTACCTGCGTGATACGGTCTGAGAGACGTGCCACAGAACGTGGCGTAAATGCTTGATTGACGAGGTTGCGTAGTTTGCGATGGTCGGGTGGGTCCTTCGCGACAAGAGTGTCCGCGAGAAATCCACCGCCAATACCAAATGCCTGTGATGAGAAACGCGTGTAGTCAGTGAGGACCGTCAAGACATCCTCGTAGCGGTAGACCTGCCACACAGGAAAGGGCATCTGATCGTCTTGGAACACAGGTGCATTGGCACGTCTATCTGCAAACCAGTCATAGGTCTGCGAAATCTCTGAAAGTGGAAGGGATCGAAATAACCCAACTGATCTCCCTGGACGGGGCCTGGATGGTTGTTGCACGAAACGAGACCTTTCTACTGACAATAGTGTGTACTACAGTAGATACGTCGTATGCAACTCGTAAGTTACTTTTTCTGCAAATTATGACGTAGCTCGTCCTCGTGTGTGTTCCGCGACCTTTGATGGCAACCATCCGCGATGTTCAAGCTCATTTATGAGCCGAACATATGGCTCCTGAAAGCGTCCCACATGGTCGAGTCGCGGGTCGATCACTTCACGAGTACGAGACATCTCTTTCGTGACCTCTGCCACACGACGCCCAACGGAGGCAGCAAGTATTGCCATACCTAGCGCAGCCTCAGCATTTTCTGGAATACGTACCGAACGTCCAAGTACATCGGCGCGAAGTTGACACCAGTAGCGGCTACGTACACCACCGCCTGTAAGACTTAGTTCGCCATCAATAGGAGCACCGAGCATGTCGAGATAATCAAAACTTAGCCGCTCGACAAATGCCACACCTTGTAACAGTGCGGCATAGAGATCAATCTCATCGGTTGGCTGACCAAGTAGGAAGTGCTCAGCTTCGGGTACGCTAAAGGGAAAACGCTCGCCAGAGGAGGCGAGGGGATAGGCAACAATGCTGGCAGGTTCTCGCCCCATTGCCTGTGTACCGAGCGCATCGAGGTCACGGTCAGGAAAATATATGCTGAGTATACTCGCGCCCGCACCAGAGGCTCCGCCTGGAAGCCAGCCGCCGTCGGGTGAGCGGTGTGAATACATCACTCCCGCTGGGTCGCGAATAAGCTCCTGTGTCACTCCCTTGAACGCAAGAGTTGTCCCAAGCACAGAATTCCAACTTCCCACGCTGAGAGCACCTGCACCAATTTGAGCGGCACAACTGTCTGTCATACCAGCAATCACCGCCGTTCCTGCGGGAATACCTGTCTCCGTTGCCGCTTGTGTACAGACGGTTCCAATCTGTGTTCCTGAGAGTACAACACTGGGCAAGATTTCATCGGGAATTTCGAGTTGCGCAAACACGTCTTGAGGCCATTCGTTCTTGATCAAATCGTAGCCCATTTTGAGTGATGAACTAGTATCCGTCGGAACTTCATGCCCAATGAGATGCCGATTGATAAAGTCCGTTTGATGCGCGACCTTGACTCCCTCTTGTGTGCGCGTACTCGTGGCACGTATTCTGTCGCCGTATTCACGCACCATCCATAGCAGCTTTGGTAGTGCCCATGAAGGCTGCATGTGATAGCCTAGCGTTGCCCACACATCTGACCCGATCTCGTTCACACGTTGAGCTTCTTTGACCGCGCGATTGTCATCATGCATAAGTCCCGCTGTCAGTGGTTGCCCCAAACGGTCAACAAGAAGTATCGTGCCAGATGTGCTATCAACAGCAACACCACGGATTGCCTCTGTAGGAAGGTCTGTAAGAGCGGCACGGCAGGCAACAGCAATTGCCTGCCACCAATCATTTGGGTTTTGCTCGTGTCTGGGACCATTACGTTGGCTAGTGAGACGTTGAGAGTTCGCGCCAAGTATCTCGCCAGTACTCGATACAGCGATGGCACGGACACTTTGTGTGCCCACATCAAGCCCAAGCCAAATGCTGTTTGCTACAGAATTCATTGCTTTATCTCTCTAATGAAGGCATCACCGCTATCTTGATTCCTTCACCTTTGGCGGCTTTGTCCAGTGCTGCATGAACGGACTGTAGAGGGAAGCGGTCAGTCACCATGTCTTCAACCTTAATACGCCCCGACTCAATAAGCTGAAGGGCAGTACGGTAGTCAGTACGGCGCGAATTGGCACTGCCAGTGACCTCTAGTTCTTTATAGTGAATAAGGTTTGCCTCGATTTCAGCCCACCCTTTGGAGGCTAGGCCCGCGAAAACATTGATACACCCTCCTTGTCGAGCCATCGTGAGGGCATCATTTACCAGCGCAGGTACACCTATGCAAATAATAACCGAATCTACCCCAAGTCCTCCTGTTGCTTCTAACACTATCGAGGAAAGATCTTCAGTCGTGGGATCAACGGTGATTTGTGCCCCAAAAGTAGAGGCGACCGCTCGACGAGAAGCCGAAGGATCACTCACGATGACGGTTCTCGCTCCTGCCAGGAGAGAGAGTTGGAGGTGAAAGAGACCAATGGGTCCCGACCCCATGATGAGCACCGTAGAGTTCAAGTGTATGCGAGAGCGATTGTGTCCATTGACACAACAAGCCAGAGGCTCAGCAAGCGCAAGGTACTCAGAAGGTATATCCTTTTGAGCAACAAAGAGATTCCCAGCTGCTACTGCGTCGGCAGGAATGCGCACGTATTCGCTCAAGCCCCCTTTGACTTCATAACCGACTATCTTTTGGTTGGGGCAAATATTCTCCATTCCATTCTGGCAATAAAAACAGTGATGACATGCGATCACTGGTGCCATTGCTACTGGATCCCCGACTTCGTATCCTCTCACATTCCGCCCTACCTCCTGCACATGGCCTGCTACTTCATGACCTAGAATGGCGGGCAAAGGCACACCTTTTGTCTTTTCTCCACGGAAGATACGTACATCGGTTCCGCATATTGTGTTGGCTCCAACTTTGACAAGCACTTCGTCTGGTCCAATTTCAGGGGTTTCAACCTCCATCACCTCCATTTGCCCAGGCTTTTCAAATACAGCAGCAAGCATCTTTTTTTCTCCTAATAATATATCATATGCACTCGTCTTACGTGAAATGCATATGCTTGTTAAACGTCTCTTTCTGCTACATGGCGAACTGTGTCGTGCATCAAATCTCGCATCTGATAGTACGTGGCTATGTACTTCTCGACATAGAATTGATAGTCCTGATGCTGTTTCTGGTTCGGCTCAATACGATGACTGATGTGAACCATATGGCGAGCGGCTTCCTGAATGTTCGGATAGACTCCTGCCCCCACCGACGCGAGTATCGCCGAGCCAAGTACTGCCGCATCGGGTACTTGAGTATAGGCGATTGGAAGATTGCTTACATCGGCGTGAATTTGCATCCACAATCGGCTCTTGAGAGGACCCCCACACGCAACGATCTCTTGCGGCTGAAAGCCATATGTGCGCAATGTCCGAAAGATGAGTTCAGTCCCATAACAGATACCCTCAATCATCGCACGGTAGATATGTGCGGTATCGTGCTTGAGAGTCAGCCCCCAAATCATGCCGCGTGCTTCGGGATCCGTGTAGGGACTACGATTGCCCTGCCAGTGGTCCACGACTATCAACCCATCGGACCCTGCTGTTAAGCTTTCCGCACGCTCATTTAACAGATCATATAGCCCAATCCCTCGCTGCCGGGCCTCCTCGACAAGCGCACCACAGAAATTATCGCGGAACCACTTAATGATAGAGCCAGTAGAAACTTGCCCACCCTCCACGACATACAAACCACGAATAACCGCGTCGGTGAAGGACCCAAAGAACCCAGAGCCGTATACAGCCTCTGCTGACTCACCGAAAATAGCATGTGAGGAGCCTGTGATGAGGGCGATCTTACCAGGGGCCAACACATTCATACCCACAGTACCTACCATCGCGTCTCCACCGCCCTCCGCGACTGGAATACCAGGGCGCAAGCCGAGTTCCTCCGCAACCTGCCGAGTCAGGCCCCCAACCACGGTTCCCATATCCAGTATTCTTTGGGGAAACTTGTCGAGCAGGTCTTCTAGTCCAATAGCCTGATAGAGGCTCACCGGAAAACCGCCGTTGGCACGGTCATAATACCAGCGCAGGCTAGCAATGTTGACACTCGCTGTCCACTCATTCGTAAGGCGATAGGTTATCCAGTCGATATATTCGCAGATATGTCGGGCGGAGGCATACACCTCTGGTTCGTTTTCTTTCAACCAAAGGGCTTTACAAGGCATCCATTCAGCCGAGACTTTGGCAAAGCCATTGTACTTGAGTGCCGCGTCTCCTGTCTCTGCGATGCGTTGCGCTTGTGGGGCAGCACGAACGTCCATCCAGAGAATCGCTGGTCGTAACACTTGGTTCTGTTCATCTACGGCAACAACGGTGCAGGTTGTCGCGTCTAAAGAGATACCGGCAATAGCTTCAGGCGCGATGTTGTTCTCACTCATTACAGCCTTTACCGCCGACACGAGGGATGACCACCACTCATGAGGGTCCTGCTCGGCCCAGCCAGGACGCGGATGTCTTAACGCATATGTACGACTTGAAAAACCTACTGGTGTGCCTTCCTGGTCGAAAACGCCAACCCGCACGCTTTCTGTACCGCCATCGATTCCCATGAAGTAAGGACCACTCTTCATCGAAGTTCCCCTTTTTCAGTGCGTCAACCCTTGAACCGTGTGCTTTCAATAGGAAGGAGTGATAAACAATGTGCGAATATGAACAAAATATGTTTCTATCGGACAACAGTAGCACAAAAAAAGTCCAATTACAAGAGTTACTATGGTACTATTGCTTTTTAGTATTGGAATATGTTACTATTTCGTTACAAATTGTTACTAAATTTACATTGGGGACCTTTTTTATGAAGAAAAGACGCTATCATACTGCAAGTGATCGACATGCACAACTGATTGCGTTACTTAAGGTGCGTGGCTATAGTTCGGTTGCGGAATTGAGCCATGTGCTTGATGTGTCATCGATGACCGTCCGGCGTGACTTGCATATGTTGCATGAAAAGCAGATTGTAGAGATGACTCATGGAGGTGTTCGCTTTGTTGCGTCGGAACAAACTGAACCTCATTTCGATATTCGTACACACGAACATTTAGCGGCTAAACAAGCCATTGGCAAACGGGCTTCCGAACTTTTTATAGAGGAGGGTGATGTTATAGGAATTGATAGTGGTAGTACTGCGCTGGAAGTTGCACGAAATCTACCAGATATTCCTCTAACTGTTGTCACTCAATCTCTTCCTGTGGCTACTCTCGTCGCGCAAAACAAAATGCACCAGTTAATTATGCTAGGAGGTGTCCTGCAAGCCAGTTCCAATTATTTCTACGGTGCTCAGGCCATCGCCACGCTTCATGAGGTGTATATTAATAAACTTTTCCTCGCGACGAGTGGCTTACTTATCCCGGAAGGTCTCTCTTCTTGCTATCTCTCTGATGCTGAAATTAAACAGGCTATGATCAGAGCATCACGCAAAGTGATCCTGTGTATGGATAGTAGCAAGATAGGGCGCGTCTTTCTCGCTCGCTTTGCGCCAATCGCCAGTATTGATACATTACTTACCGATACTGGCATTTCGGATGAGAGTCGTGAGGCTCTACAAAAGCAGCATATAGAGGTCATCATAGCTTCTACAGGAGTTCCAGCATCTCTTCCTGAATTTGAGCGAATCAGAGATGATGTTGCGGTATAAACATTAGTTCAAGATAGTCGTTGACGATACCTGGAAGCAGGTTAGTCAACAAAATTGGAAGTGTGTAGTTGCGTACCAGAAGACTCTCGTACAATCAATTGTGTCGGCAGGCGTATCTCTGTTGGTGCTTTTTCCCTGTTCTGTAGCCGATCAAAGAGAAGGCGAGCTGATTGTTGACCGATTTCATAGGTTGGCTGGTCTACGACCGTCAAACGAGGACGCATCACGGATGCCCATACAAAATCGTCGAAGCAGACAAGGGCAATGTCTTCTGGACAACGCAACCCAAGTCTCGTAATGGTTTGGAGTGCTCCAATGACCATCGTTCCATCCATCATAAAAAGTGCTGTTGGTCGATCTTCTTGGGTGAGAAGTTGCAGCGCACCACGCTCTCCTCCGTCTACACGAGGACGTGTAGTGACGATCAGGGCAGGATCGACGGCGATACCATGTTTCTCAAGTGTCTCAATGTATCCTAGCAGACGTTCCTCAGTGGGGGGTATGCCACGCGCTCCGGTCAGCAAACCAATACGCCGATGACCGAGCGTAAGCAGGTGCTCTACTGCGGTTCTCGCACCTTCTTTATTCTCTATCATGACAGTATCGATGCCTAACTCGAAGAGCGAGCGATCAATACTGACCAACGCGAGATTCTGAATGGGAAGGGATTCTAAATAGGCGTAACTACTGTCCGTTATAGCAATGATGAGACCATCGGCTTGTTTGCTTTCTAACAGTTGGAGATATTTTTTCTCCTTCTCAGGGTCTTCATCTGTGTTGCCGAGGATTAAAGAGTAATTGTGTGCGTGTGCTACATCTTCTACGCCACGGGCGATGTTTGTGTAGAAAGGATTCATAATGTCAGGAACTATAAGACCTATACAATGGCTTACCTGTGTCTTGAGTCCACGCGCAAAGCTGTTCCTTTGATAACCTAGAGTAGCGATGCTTGCAAGTACCCGTTGCACTAATTCAGGACTTACATACTTGTTTTGATTGATCACAGCGGAGACCGTCGCGACAGAAACGGCGGCGTGAGAAGCAACATCTTTAATAGTTGCTGAACGGTCTGCGGATATCGCCATAAAAATCCTTTCGGGGACCCACACATATTGTGTTGAAGGTATCATAGTTACATACATCTGTCAAGCAACTATGAGCGTGTGAGCATGTAGGATATGCTGAGCTATTGGGTATCTATACATACACATATTTGCTGCATAAATCTCTTCCTTTGTAAGAGTGAAAAAAGTCTTGACAAACGTCAATTTTGTATGTTATCGTTAGTGAAACGATTAGCTAATCGTTTCACTGGCATTAAAACATATTTTACCTGTAGAAACCGTTCACTCGTGCTCATGAAGAAAGGAGCTATGTTTCTTCTGGACATTCTCGTTGAGGAGAAGGTCTCATCCATTACCACTGCACTTTTGCACCCATTAGGCGTTCTCTTTCTAACTGCATCGAAGCACCCAAACAAGGAGAAATCTGCTATGAAGAGTCCCACACGAATGATTGCTGTCGTGACCAGTTTAGCATTGCTTCTCATGATGCTAGCTGCTTGTTCACCAGCAAGTCAGACTTCGTCATCGTCCTCTACGACAACGTTGACGGTCGCGACCGTCAATAACTCTCAAATGGTACAAATGGAGCAATTGACCAAGCAAGTCTTTGAAAAGGATCATCCCAACATCAAGGTCAATTTCGTGACGCTCCCTGAAAACGATCTACGCTCCAAAGTCACACAAGACGTAGCGACTAACGCTGGCAAGTTCGATATTGCCACTATTGGTAGTTACGAGACTCCTATCTGGGCACATAACGGCTGGTTACAGAACCTTACTCCATACTTTGATAAGATGTCGGCTGCCGACAAGAGCAGCTACAACTACGATGATCTCATCAAACCGGTTATGTCCAGCCTCTCTTATCAAGGGAATGCCTACTCGCTCCCATTCTATGGTGAGAGTAGTATGCTGATGTATAACAAGCAGATTTTCGCACAGCATCACTTGACCATGCCGATGCATCCTACATGGGCGCAGGTGACTCAGTTTGCCAAAGAACTCAACGACCCGGCGCATGGAGTCACAGGTATTCTCTTGCGTGGGCAATCCGGGTGGGGCATGAACATGGCACCACTTGATACCATGATTAACACCTATGGTGGTAGTTGGTTCGACTCAAATTGGACTCCTCAACTCTCAAGTCCTGCCGTGCAACAAGCTGTGTCACTTTACGCTAACCTGTTACAGAAATATGGTGAGCCTGGTGCCTCAACTTCTGGCTGGCAAGAGTGCTTGAACATCATGACGCAAGGCAAAGGTGCTATGTTCTATGACGCGACCTCGTTTGGTGGCACGCTAGAAACGCCTTCAACTTCCAAGATCGCGGGCAACGTCGGTTACGCCTTTGCACCGACGGATGTGACCACGAACGGTAGCCATTGGTTGTGGGCTTGGTCATTAGGCTTAGTCAATTCCAGCAAGAACAAGGATGCCGCCTTCCAATTCATCACGTGGGCTACCAATTCCCAGTACCTGTCTCTGGCCGGGAAAACCTTTGGCTGGGCCAATGTACCTCCTGGAACGCGTAACTCACTGTACCAGAATCCCAGTTATCAACAGGCTGCTCCCTTTGCGCAGGTGACGCTGGACTCGATCAACACTACCACGCCTAATACTCCTACGCTCAATCCCGTTCCGTATCACGGTGTTCAATATGTGGAGATTCCACAATTTGAGTCGGCGGGTCAGCAGGTGAGTGAACTGATGTCGGCGGTCGTTGCTGGCAAAACGTCCGTTGCCTCAGCTCTGCAACAGTCAGATCAAATCCTGGCCTCGCAGGTCAATAAGGACAACGCTTCAGGGTACTAGATGTCGTGTCCATGAAACGAGAGGACCGCCCCTTTTCACAATGCGGGCGGTTCTCGTCGCTTATCTTCATTGTTGTAGAAACGCGACTCGCTTCAAGAAGAAAGGGTAAGGTATGAGTCAGGCAAATCAAGTGCTTCAGGTACCCGCACAACATGAAACGCAAAGGCAGGTAAACCCGACCGCAAAGCGTGTTGAAGGAAGGACATGGTTACATCTTCCTTCGCTTGCCTTCATGATTGTATTAACGCAAATTCCGTTTCTCCTTGCCGTGTGGTTCAGTCTGCACGCGTGGAATCTCCTCGTTCCTTCCGAAGGCTTCCCCTTTATTGGTCTTACTAACTATATCCATACATTTACAAGCGATCCAAACTTCTGGCCTATTATGGGAAATACCTTTCAGTTGGTGTTTGGAGCAATTTTGTTGGCCCTCATTGGGGGAACCGTTCTCGCGCTCCTGTTAAACCGTCCACTTTGGGGCAGGAATGTATTGCGCGGAGTGGCAACTGTACCATTTTTGGTCACACCATCGGTGATGGCACTCGTATGGAAGAATCTCTTTCTCAGCCCATCGTCCGGGTTTGTCAGTTGGATACTGAACTCGCTTGGTTTACGTGCCGTGTCCTGGTTTTCCGATTTCCCATTGCAAAGTGTAACGTTCATTGTGGCCTGGGAATGGACACCATTTGTGATGCTGGTTATTCTCGCGGGTCTACAAGCTGTTCCTGGAGAAGTGATGGAGGCCGCGAAAGTTGATGGCGCGAACGCTTTCACCACATTCTGGCGTGTGGTCTTTCCCTTACTTCGCAGACCATACGAGATCGCTATCCTCTTTGGCACCATTTTTATTTTCCAGACCTTCGGTGAAATTTACGTGACAACTGCTGGCGGCCCAGGGTTAACCACTAACACCCTTCCGTACTACACCTATCGGACCGCATTAAGCTCATTTCAAATTGGGCAGGCAGCCGCACTTGGTGTTATCGGCGTGATCGTTGCCATCCTCGCGGCTCGCGGAATGCTTTACCTCATGACTGAGCGAACAGTGTTAGAAAGGAGCTAATATATGGGTATCTCAGCTACAAAGAAGTGGTCTAGCATCGCTTGGGGTGTGTTGACGTATGTCCTAATTATCGTGCTGATTTTTCCTGTGCTTTGGATGGTGATCACTGGTTTCAAGACAGAGGTTGCGGCTATCTCAATTCCTCCAATCATCCTTTTCCAGCCAACGTTCGATCAGTTCCTGTTAGCAATAAATTCAGGGTTCAGTGCCTATTTCTTTAACAGTGCTCTAGCGTCTCTTGTTTCGACAGCTCTAGCGATGGTTCTAGGTATTCCAGCGGCCTACGCGATGGTCTTCCAAATGCGCACAAAGTCGTCCAATGACATGCTTTTCTTTGTGCTCTCTACACGCTTTATGCCGTTTGCCGCCATCCTTGTGCCTCTTTACGTCATTATCACCCGTCTGAACCTGCTCGACAATCTCTTTATGTTGATCGTGATCTATACCGCTATGAATTTGCCACTCATTATCTGGATGGCCCGTTCCTACTTCCTCGATCTGCCAAAAGAGGTGCTGGAAGGCGCATGGTTAGATGGTTGCTCGACGTTACAGACGATCACCAGGATTGTCGTTCCAATGGCAGCTCCTGGCTTGGTGGCGGCGGCACTCCTCGCGATCATTTTCGCGTGGAATGATTTCTTCTTTGCCGTCACTTTGACCTATACGAATTCTCCCACCTTACCGATCATGGTGGCTGTATTCACGAGTAATGAAGGATTGTACCTGGCGAAGGTGTCTGCTTTGGCGACGATGATTATTATCGTACCTGTCGCGATAGGCATCTATGCACAGCGGTATCTAGTGCAAGGATTGTCTGGTGGCGCATTAAAATAATAGTGGCTGTGGAGTATGGCAGTATAATAAGCATGAACCGAATTGTTTCTCTATAAGAGAGGAAAGGAAACTATGAGGAATCAAGCTGCCGTTCTATATGCTCCATATGATGTCCGTCTGGAAGAGAGACCGATGCCCACGATTGGGCCGAATGATGTCTTGGTCGAGGTTAAAGCTGTCGGTGTGTGTGGTTCTGATGTCCACTATTATGAGCATGGACGTATTGGCTCATATGTTGTTCGCCAACCGCTCATTCTTGGTCATGAAACGGCGGGTGTGATCGTGGCAGTAGGAACCGAGGTAAATCAGAGCAGGGTTGGTGAACGCGTTGCGATTGAGCCGGGCATCCCTGATGGGACGTGTGAGCAGTGTCGGGCCGGACGTTACAACCTGTGTCCCAACGTCCGTTTCTTCGGTACACCTCCCATTGACGGGTCGTTCGCGAACTACGTGACCGTTCCTACACAATTCGCCTATAAGTTGCCAGACAATCTCTCGGACGAAGAAGGCGCGATGATTGAACCGCTCTCGGTTGGTCTCTGGGCGTGTCGCAAGGCGAGGTTACGTGGTGGCGATTCTGTGCTGATTACGGGTGCTGGACCGATTGGCCTGCTCGCCATGAAGGTTGCCTTTGCGTTAGGAGTTGCGAACGTGACTATCACGGACGTTTTTCCGCAGCGACTGGCAATAGCGCAACGTCTCGGCGCGACTCAGACGCTCAATGTCGCTGAGCAACCACTCGCGCAGGCAGGCATACAGGCTGATGTTCTGCTGGAATGTTCGGGGCAGCAACAGGCGTTGTCCGAAGGGATTCGTTCGTTACGTCCGTCTGGGATGGCGGTTGTGGTCGGGATGAATCCCGGCGAAGAGTTGCGCGTCCCGATGTCTTTTATGCAGAATCGGGAAATTACTGTGACTGGAACGTTCCGCTACGCCAATACGTATGCAGATGCAATTGCTCTCGTCGCAAGTGGACGCATTGATGTGTACTCGCTCGTCACGGGTCGCTATCCTTTAGAGGCTGCCGAGCAAGCTCTCCAAGCGACAAAGCAAGACCCAACGAATATCAAATCTATTGTTGCTCCTTCACAATAAGAAAGGGATAGAACTCTTATGCGTGCTGTTGTGATTTCTGCTCCGGGTAGCGTTCGGGTAGAGAGTGTCGCTGACCCTACACCACGCCCAGGAGAAGTCCTTGTGCGTGTGGGTGCATGTGGTATTTGTGGCACTGACCTGCATCTGTTAGACGGTGACTCTCCATTAGCCCGTTATCCTCTCATTCCTGGTCACGAGTTCGCGGGCGAGGTAGTGGCAATGGGAAGCGAGATTTCGGAGGGAAGAGGAGAAGCCGCGATCACAGTTGGTAGCAGAGTCGCTGTCGAGCCAAACCTCTATTGTGGGTATTGCGAACCCTGCCGTACAGGACATGAAAACTTGTGTCTCAACTATTTTGCCATCGGTGTTACAACTGGTGGCGCCATGGCTCAGTATATAGCAGTTCCCTGGAAGAAAGTTTATCCTCTGCCCGATAGCATCTCGCTACGCGAGGGAGCATTAATCGAACCCCTCTCCTGTGCAGTGCATGGTATGCATCGTCTCCAACCCAAATCTGGTGATACAGTTCTTATTGTGGGTGCCGGAACAATGGGCTTGCTTCTCTTGCAACTGGTGGTACGAGGAGGTGCATCGCGGGTTGTGATGATCGATGTAAACAAACAACGTTTAGCACGCGCGGAAACGCTTGGGGCTACACGCACGTATACGGATATCAAGCAGGCATTAAAAGATGAACCGATGGGCTTCGATTGCGTTGTCGATGCAACTGGAGTGGCATCGGTTGTAGAGAGCGCGTTTACGGCGGTCAAGCGTGGTGGAAAATTGATGATATTTGGTGTTGCCTCGTCTGAGGCACGTATCTCTCTTTCTCCGTTCCGCATTTATAATGAAGAGATCACCGTGCTTGGTTCGATGGCGGTGTTGTTCTCATTCCAACCCGCACTCGATCTAATGAGTGCAGGCATTATTGACACTGAAGCGATGCTGACAACCGCGCTTCCGCTAGAAGACTTCTCCAAGGCGATTGATATGGTGCGCCATGGTGAAGGGGTAAAGACTCAGCTATTGCCAAACACCTAGCTATGTTGCCTTTTCGAGAATTCTACGTGTAAGGAAGACCGTTGCGGCATTGACTCCAACGAATTTATAAAATGGTTGCGGGCGCATGACAGGGACAAGCGCTGTCACTACTATATCGACCAGCAGGGTGTGGCTCTGCCACACGGTTCTATGTATAGTAGTGACAGGGCTTGTCCCTGTCATGTATTATTCTACCTCGCAAGCTACATGAGAAAGGCAACCAACTCCTCGCGTTGTAATATAAGAGCATACAGGTCCCCTGTTCCAAACGTTTATACACTGTTTACAAAAGGGTGTAAACGTTTATACGTCGTTTATGTCTATTGATTACACTACTAACAGAGACAAAAATACGAAGTTACCTATCTTTTGCGAATGGGAAACACGTCTGTGCATCGTCTACACGTGTGCAAGGGAAGTCAAAACATCAATAGAGAAAGGGGCCGGTAATCACCGTTCAATATATGCAAAATTCATCAACTTTGGCCCAGAACGTTTCAAACCAGACCACGTCTGCCATTGAGCTACGAAGTGTGACTAAACGATTTCGGACACCTACGGGTGAGATGTATACAGCCATACGCGATCTAAGCCTGAGCGTTGCTCCGGGCGAGTTCTGCGCGATTGTCGGTCCCACAGGGTGCGGGAAATCGACGACCTTGAGCTTGATTTCTGGTCTGGAACGTCCAAGTTCAGGAGAGGCACTCGTCATGGGCAAGCCCGTTCAGGGTATCGACCCCGGCATTGGCTATGTATTTCAAGCTGACGCGGTATTTCCATGGAAGAATGTGCTCAACAACGTCGCTACCGGCCCACACTTTCGGGGTTTATCAAAGAAAGAAGCAAACGAACGCGCACGTGATTGGATTGCACGCGTCGGTCTCACAGGTTTCGAGAACCACTTTCCACACCAACTCTCTGGAGGAATGCGTAAGCGCGTAGCGTTGGCTCAAACCTTTATCAATGAGCCACATATTCTTTTGATGGATGAGCCTTTTAGTGCATTGGACGTTCAGACACGCACACTGATGGAAGACGAACTGCTCAACATGTGGTCTACTTCCTCGGCCTCAGTCGTTTTTGTGACGCATGACCTCGAAGAGGCGATTTCACTGGCGGACCGCGTATGTGTCATTACGACGGGGCCGGGAACTGTCAAGGGTATCTATACCATTGATCTGCCCCGTCCACGTAACGTCGCGGATATTCGTTTTGAGCCACGTTTTGTCGAACTGTATCAACAAATTTGGGAAGATTTACGTCACGAGGTAATGATTAGTTATGAGCGTAACAAGCAACGAGTCTAACAACATAACGACTTCAGGTTCTGCAGAGAAACAGGAAGTAGCAGTAGCTGCCGCCGCATTTCGCCGACGGCGTATAATCGTCAACGTTCTGCGTGTGGCTATTTTTATTGTGTTCGTAGGTGGATGGGAACTTGGTGCGCGTACTGGCGTGATCGACCCATTTTTCTGGGGCAAGCCTTCTGGCATCGTGGCGCAAATCGTTACCTGGGCAACACAGGGAACAGCGCAAGGTCCATTATGGCAACAAGTCGTTGTGACACTGGAAGAAACGATTCTAGGCTTCTTGATTGGTGTCGGGTTAGGCATCGTCTTTGGTGTGGTATTAGGCCGCAATCAATTCCTGGCTGATGTCTTGAGTCCCTACATTAAGGCGGCGAACTCGATTCCGCGCGTCGTGCTCGGCTCCATCTTTGTCATTGGATTGGGCCTTGGGATGCAATCGAAGGTAGCTCTAGCCGTTGTGCTCGTCTTTTTCATCGTCTTTTTCAACGCCTTTCAGGGTGTGCGTGAAGTTGACCGCAACTTGCTAGCGAACGCACGTATCCTTGGGGCAAGTCCGAGACAGCTTTCTACGGAAGTCATCATTCCGTCAGCATTGACCTGGATTATTGCCAGTCTTCACACGAGTTTCAGTTTTGCTCTCGTCGGTGCAGTGGTCGGCGAGTTCCTGGGTTCGACACAGGGTATTGGCTTGCTCATTCAGACAGCGCAAGGAACATTCAATGCCAATGGCGTCTTTGCCGCGATGACTATTCTAGCAGTAGTTGCTTTAATCTCTGAGTATCTCATCACAGCTCTGGAAAACCGTTTGATTACTTGGCGACCAACTGTTGTTAGTGATGTCACATTCTAATTCCAAATTTGAGTCAATCTGAGGAGAACGGAAGCAATCACAAAAGCTTCTGCGAGTCGTAAGTACACTCGCATTTGAGATAGAGTTCGACCATTCTGTACGGTTGAACGCTCTTATGGTCATCGACATGACCTTATTATCAAAGAGGAGAAACTCATGAAGTTGCGAAGTCGGAATCTATGGCTACCAGCTGCACTCATTCTTATCCTCCTTCTTAGTGCGTGTGGAAGCACAACAGGTGGGAGCGGCGGGAGCGGCGGAAGTAGTGGAAGTGGTCCTATCTCACTCAAGATTATGGTAGGAGGTCTCAACAAGCAAATTTATTTGCCGAACATGCTCACTCAACAGCTTGGTTTTTTTACTCAAGAAGGCTTGAATGTCACGCTCATTGATGAGGCATCTGGTCAATCATCTGAGCAAGAGGTGCTCGCGGGACAGGTCGATGCCGGTTCTGGCTCATACAATCACACTATCGAACTTCAAGCAGCGGGCAAGCAAATGGAGACGGTGGTACAGCTAGGCATTGCCCCCGGTGAAGCTGAGATGGTATCGAGCAAAGTCGCAAACCAGATTCAATCTCCTGTAGACCTGAAGGGGAAGAACTTAGGTGTTACCGAGCTTGGTTCAGGAACACAAACCCTGACTCAGATTCTACTGCATAAAGTTGGAGTGTCATCGCCCCAAGTACATTTCATTCCTGTTGGTGCAGGCGACACCTTTATCGCAGCCATGCAACAGGGGCGTATCGACGCGGGTATGACAACCGAGCCAACGATCTCACGCCTCATCTCTAGTGGTGTAGGGAAAGTTCTCGTAGACCTGCGCGACCCGGTGAAAACTCAGGCTGCGCTTGGTGGCCCTTATCCCTTTATCAGCCTCTTCATGCAAAACGGTTACGTCAGCAGTCATAAGGCCGTTGTCCAAAAGCTGGTCAATGCCTACGTCAAGACGTTGAAGTGGATACACACACATTCAGCAGCGGAGATCGCTGACAAGATGCCACAGGACTATTATGCGGGAAACAAAGCGGCATACGTAGCAGCTTTACAGAACCAATTAGTAATGTTCAGTCCCGATGGTGCTATGCCGAGTGGTGGTCCACAGTTCGTTCTTCAGACAGAGCAGCAGACCAATACGACTGTGCAAGGCAAACAGATTGATATAAACGCGACCTACACGAACGACTTTGTGAATAGTGCCAGTTAATTTCTGGTAAAACGTGTAGAGACGAACATATCACCTGTAAAAGGTGGTATGTTCGTCTCTACACGTTTTACTCACCTTTCATTCAGTGGTTACTGAAGGTAAACGCCGTGTTCCTCGCTCGATTGCTGCTGAGACAAAGCGATACCCAACTCCTGGTTCCGTGAGTAAATAGCGTGGATTCGCAGGGTCAGGCTCAAGCTTGTTTCGTAGTCGGTTGATATAGACACGCAGGTACTCCGCCTCACCGCCGTATTCAGGTCCCCAGATACTCTGTAACAACATGCGATGAGTAAGCACCTTCCCCTCGTTGGTGACAAGCTGTGTCAAGAGTGAAAATTCTATCGGCGATAGGCGTACCTCTGCCCCTTTCAAACGTACAACATGTCCTTGAAGGTCGATGTGCAAATCATCGAACTGTTTAATGCCACTTGTAGTTATTGTCGGTTCACTTTGTGTACGACGTAACACCGCACGCACACGCGCTAGTAACTCTTCAACACCGAAGGGTTTTGTGAGGTAGTCATCCGCGCCTAAGTCGAGTGCCACAACTTTATCTCTTTCGGCATCCAGAGCTGTTAAGACGATAATCGGCACAGGGGAGTGTTCGCGTACACGCCGACACACCTCAAGGCCATCCATACGTGGCATCATAATATCCAAAATTAATAGGTGAGGATTCTCGCGCTCCCATTGCGCCATTGCTTCTAATCCATTGCTGGCTTCCAGAACATCGAAGCCCCGTGCGCGTAAGTTTCGACTCACGAAATCACGCAATACCTCTTCATCTTCGGCGATTAAAATACGCTTCTTTGTCATCGTATCTCCGTAAACTCTGTTGAAAGCGGTATTGTTTTAGCACCTTCCGCCCTCATATCACTTTCTGATAACGCACATGGCAACGAGAATGAAATCGTTGTACCATAGGCAGTGCTCTCCGCCCAGATTGTCGTTCCATGTGCCTCAACGAACGCTCGACAGATTGTGAGGCCCAGTCCCGTGCCACCCGAATGATGTTGCCTACCATAACGAGCGCGATAGAAACGCTCGAATACATGAGGCAGTTCATCGGTAGCTATTCCTGGCCCATTATCCGAAACAGAAACAATAAGGAGATTGTCTTGCTTACGTGCAGTAATACGTACTTCGCCGTCTCCATAGACTAGAGCATTCGCAACCAGATTTTGCAGGACAACCTCTACACGTGCGCTATCTACATCGACGAGAGGAAGATTGTCGGGAAGAGATGCTATCAGCGTCATCTCAGGGCGTTTCAGGCTTCCGATGACCTTGCGTATGAGGTCTTGTAATTTGACAGGTACGCGGTTCAGCAGAAGTAGACCAGCTTCCTGGCGCGATAGGTCCAGAAGATTGCTGACAAGTTGCGCCAGTCGGTCCGCCTCACTACTAATCGTTTGTAGAAAGTGATGCTGATCGTCGAGTGACCATGATACATCTTTTTGAAGCAACGTCGAAGCGTGACCCTTTATGGCGGCTAATGGCGTTCGCAATTCATGACCGACCGCCGCGAGGAGTGTTGATTTAAACTCGTCGAGTTCGCGTTCACGTGTAACATCACGCAAGAGCAGACCACGCCCAATCACTTGACCTGTCTCGTCCCCTACATCAAAGAGTCGTAGATGGATAGAGCGCATTCGTGTACTACGTTCTAGCTCGACAACGGTCTCCATCATCGTGCCAGCTTCCACTTTCGCTAGCAGTCGCTCACATTCCACTGGGTTGACCGCACTCTCACAGAGTGCCTTGTAAAGCAGAGTAATATGGTGATGTTCCAACGTGATGCCTGCGAGAATATTTGCACCAGCATTCGTATACAGCATCAATCCGTCGGTGCCTGTCAGCACCAAGCCATCGCTCATGCTTCCCATAATCGCTTCCAGTTTGTGCTTCTCTGCTGAAGCCTGCTGGTACAACTGCTCATTCTCGCGTGCAACTTCCCGCAAGCGTTCATCACTACGCTCATACAGAACAGCATGTTCCCAGGCAAGTGTTGCATAGTTAGCAAATGTCAGGAGCAAATCAATCTCCGTTTGATTAAAGATGTGTGCCTCTGTTCGATGAACGAGCAACACGACACCTCCGGCGTGCCGACTGATAATCGGGATTGCCAGTACGGATCGGAAACCATCGTCATAGGAGAATGACGCTTGACCAGGGCCAAGCAATTTCTGTACGGGTTTTCCCTCCCGCAGTGCCAGCACAGGAGCGGATTGCATGTTCTCGAAAGACAACGCTAACCTCTGGTCGTATTGCCTGCTATGCCCATCGCTCTCTAACACGTGCAATACGCCGTTGTCGTCAGGGAGCAGAACCGCCGCAGCCTGCACGTCTATCAGCCGCCGTGCTTCCTGAATGATTTTTCTTACGACCGCGTGTGGGTCTAGCGACTGCACAACCTCATTGGATGTCTCAAGTAATGTATGAAGTTCACCGAGCTTGCGCAAACCATCTTGTTCAAGACGGGCAAGAGAACGCGCAAGACCACCTACTTCATCAGAGCGGAGTGCTAGCGTGGTTGCATGTACCGAATTTGTGTGTTTTGGGTCAGGGAGCGATTGGTACCGTACCGCAAGCATATGAAGAGGACTGATGACTTTGCCAAGTAAGAGGAGCCAGAAGAACAGCCCACCAATGGTAAACAAAAAGGCCGCTACCAGTAGCCAGAGGTGAAATTGTTCGACAACTGATAGTGCCTCGCTGACTGGTCTCTGCACTACTACCGCCCAGCCAGTAGCAGGTACAGGAACCGAACTGAAAAGCCAGTTTTGCCCATCTGCTCCCATGCCTACACGTGATGCTACCTGACCTTGCAACGCTGAATCCGCGCCCGGCAATTCGTTTAGCACTTTAAACAAAATACGGCTCGAATCTGGTGTTGCGATGAGTTCACCACGCTCATCAATAATGCTAATGTCCAGTTTCCGCTCCTTCTGGACATTGACAACGGCTTGCAATGGAATACTCAAGTTTTTTAACGAAATACTTGCTACCACTATACCTGTAAGACTCTTATGAACATCCCCATCAACATGTACTCCATAGGCGATGATCACACTCTCATCGTAAGGTGCCTGTGCTTTGATGCCTATGCCTACCTCAACGACTGGTTCGCGTGATTGCGGGTTGAATACTTGCTCTACAACATTCTGGGGCGCGTATTCAGCTACGAAAGCATCGTTCTGACATGGTGAACACACACTGATAAACCCAAATGGATCAAGCCAGAAGACTTGATCTGCATCACTACGCGCTTTCTGAAAGGTCTGGAAAATACTCTCTATCTCTTCTGGCGATTTAGCATTCTTCACAAGATTTCCAAGCTCGACAACAGAATTTTCAGCGTCACGTAGTTGAAGACTTGTCTGTGTCGCGATCTCTTGTGCCAATGCCTGATCGGATGCTTGTACGCTATTCGTCAGTTGCTGTTCAATCACCGCATTGACGACCACTCCGCCAACAAGTACGACTACGACAAATAGCAAGTAGACGCTCAGTAGCTGGCTTAAGAGCGAATGGCGTACAAGATGCTGCATGATGTATATTCTCCTCAATGAGTCGCAGGGTAGAAAGCATTGTTACGTTGGTCCTGCTTATACATACTTTTTAGGTTTGACTATTCGCATTGCGCGTTTTGTAGGCCGAGGTTCATTGTGGCTGTGTTACCCGACCTAACAAAGAACTCAAGCAACTAGCCGTTTGACGACATCGTAGAGCACACGTACTCCCCACTGAAGCGAACGAACACTGATGCGCTCATCGTGGCTATGAACGCGTCTTCCCTCGCTCGCTCCGACATACTGCCCCGGTACAAAACCGTACACCATTGTACCTAATCTTGTAACATGCTTCGCATCAGTTCCACCTGTCATCATAAGTGGGATAGCAGTTGCCCCTGCATCATATTCGCTCAACACGTCCTTGATTGCTGTGAATAGTGGCGATTGGATATCGGCCTCTAACGGCGTCGAGGGTTCAAGGAGCATGATTTCTGCTTCGGACCCGATAGCTGATCGGAGTTCTGCTAAAAACATTTCGGGTGTCCAGCCGGGGAGATTGCGTCCATCTATGGATGCCTCCGCTACCGAAGGGATGACGTTGATTTGTGAACCTGCTTGGAGCATCGTTGGCGTTACGGTGTTTCGTAACATAGCATGGATACTCAGCTTAAGTTCCGCTTCGAGAGGAAGACGATCTACGGCTTCATCGGCGGTTGTCTCGTCGGCAAGGATGTTCTGTAGCAATTGAGCAACATCGGCAGGTTGCGTCGCAGCGAGACCCGTGATATAACCACGCAGGGTATTGGTAAAATGGACTGGAAGCAGATTCGGTTTCATCTTTGACAGGATCATCGCGAGTTTGAGGACGGCATTCTCGTTATGGGGTACCGAGCCATGTCCTGGTCTTCCAGAGGTACGAATGCGAAAGCGGACCGTGCCCTTCTCTGCTGTCTGTACAGGGTAGTAGTGGAGACTATTAATCTCGAAACAGGTCCCTCCACCTTCGTTGAGGGCGTACTCAGCCTGTATAAGCTCTGGACGGTGCTCAACAACCCAACCCGCGCCTTCATGTCCGCCACGTTCTTCGTCAGCAGCCGCCATGTAAATGACATCGCGCTTGAGCGGTACATCCATTCGTTTGAGCATAAGCATAATCATGGCCTCCATCGTCACCATCTGCTTCATATCCAGTGCGCCACGACCATAGAGAAAGCCATCCGTGATATCACCAGTGAATGGACCATGCGTCCACTTGTCCTCTTCAACCGCCACGACATCGGTATGAGACATCAACAGGAGTGGTGGTGCTGAGCCGTTGCCTTTGAGCCTTGCGATAAATGTGGCGCGATCTGTACTCGGCCCCACTATTTCACCTGCGATACCTTCCGATGCAAGGAGAGCCTGCAAATATTCTGCCGCACGCATCTCATGCCCAGGAGGGTTGCGTGTATCAAGACGCAACAGGTTCTGTGCATATGTGACCGTTTCTTCTCCTACCTCTTCCCAATTGATGGTATTCTCAGTCATTGAAATATTCTCCGTTCGTCTCGTACTTGTTAAGGCTTTCAAAACAGCAAGCTTGGGTCGGCAATAAACTGAACTCTTCTGATTGTACCACGTGGAATTTGCGATGGAGTCTTGTGTATGGTATAATAGTGTCATATAGACACTAACATCATTGGTGATGGCCCATAAAAAAGCGGTGAGGGGGTACGTTCGTTCGACGACGTAGACGACCACGAAATCTACTGTCTGTATACCTTAATGGTGAACAAGACAATTTAGTCCGAAAGGAAGATTTTCATGGAAAAACTCGTTACTGTTGTTGGAAAGAATGGCGTTGAATATACCGTCTCGCTGACTGCCGAGCAGACAGACTACTACTTACGTCTCGCACAACTACGTGCATCCTCCTCTGGTGATCTTATGAAGGAATTTAGCACCCTCATCATCAGTAAGGGTCAGCAAGACACGCAATATGGCAACGCTCAGTACAACTAATATGTAGAAGAGCAGGGAAGGTGCATTTTACCTTTCCTGCTCTTTTATATTCTCTGGTCTACTTTGAGGAAGGCGTATTGCTTCATGGCAGGTCAATACCATGAAAAACCAGGTCCAGAGCACGCTTGAAATCGTTCAAAAGCGTTTCTGAGGGCGGTTTCATAAACAATTGGTAGAAGACCGTTCCAGTGAGTACATCGAGCAGAACATTGAGATCGATGTCTCGCCGTATCTCGCCACGCTCCTGCCCTCGCTTGAGCACTTCTGTAAGGATTTCGTAAATGGGGGTGGCATACTTCGACCAATACTGCTCGGCGAGAGGAGGATTATTTGAGAGAGTGCCAAGAAGCAAGGAGAGCATCTGTCGTTCAAAGGGAGCTTGTGCATTCGTGACAAATTCCTCAACCCACAGAAGAATATCTTCGCGCACATTCCCACTGTCCGGCACCTCTTGAGGAGGCTTCACACTCGCCAGCGCATCCACCACCAGCTCTTCTTTTGAATTCCAGCGTCGGTAGATTGTCGTCTTGCCCACACCCGCGTGTGCCGCCACCGCCTCAATACTCATACGCTCATAGCCCACTTCGGACAGTAATTGAAGGGCAGATTGAAGGATGGCTTCATGCACCTGTGTGCTGCGTGGTCGTCCTGGCGCCCGTGCAGACTTTTGCTGGATACTCTCTCCATTCATAGTTTCGTCTCTCTTTCTACGTACAAGACTGCCAATCCTTCTAGGAGTGCGCGTTTAGAGCGGGAGCGTTTGTGCAACTATCTTACATGCAAACGCTCTCTACGGCAAGTCTTTTGTAGACCTGAGATCAATGCATTAAGAAAGAGTACGATGAACAGGAAGAAGTGTTTCATCGGAAGCTAATTTGACCAGTTCGGTGCTACCTTCCCATAGCTCTCTGGCCTTGTCAGAATCGTATGACTCCTGAGATGAAGGAATCTCGTGCAGGCCGGAGAAGTATTTTCCTGTGACGTTGATGAGTTGAGGGTCAAGGACGAGTCGAGCCAAGTGCTTCCCTGAAGTGCTGACTGTGTTGACATTCATACCAGAGAGGCGAATAAGAGGCACGAGAGGCGGCAGAAGTGTGTTGAAGATGAAACGCGCCAAGGCGGGCCAGTCGCGGCTCAGGCCAGTATCAGGCATGGCACCAGGATTAAACGCATTGACGGTAAGAGGACGTGTGCTGTACTCTTCGTCCCGAAGGCGGCGGACCAACTCATACGTGCAAAGAATATTGCACAGTTTCGAGGTCGTGTAGCGCCTGCGACCGATGAGACCTGGGCTATTAGCCTGCTCTGTTGTATCTGGATACTTCTCCGGCCAAGCCAACGCTTCAGGATTCCTATAATGAGGAGCGGGCATACCAGTCCTCTTCGCAGGATCATGCGTATCGCTACTCACAAAAACGATCCGCGCCGGAGCGACCAGGTGTCGCAATAGTAAGTTGACTAGCAAGAAGTGTCCAAGATGATTGACGCCGAAGGTCGTCTCGAAGCCATCTTCAGTATACGTCGTGCCACTCACAATCTGAATGCCCGCGTTACACACAAGTGCCTGTAGAGGTGGAAGCTCGCGCTCAGCCAGTACCTGCACAAATGAGCGTACCGAATCTAATGAAGCCAGATCGAGTGGTATCGCCTCAATTTGCAAGTGACCAGTCTCTTTTATCAACCTCTGCACTGCCTCTGAAGCCTTTTCCTGACTCCGGCTAGCGATAATCACATGCCATCCCTCATGAGTAGAGGCAATCGTGCGGGCGCACTCGTATCCTAGTCCGCTGTTGCCGCCAGTAATAATAACCGTCTTGTTTGTTCTTTCTGATTGAGAAACCATCGTGTTGCATCCTACTTTCTGCTTCTTTCAAAGACAATGCGTAAAAGTTCCTTAACAATATTAAAGATACGATACGTATTGTTATTATATAGCGATTGGTCGTCTTTGTCAAGGAAGGGTCTGTGCATACTTCGGTCCTTACATGTCGGTCAAAGTTCATGTTCCCGTCATGGACGGTGTAGGACAAATTGTGTAGAAGTACTGTATACTTTATGAAAGGAGGCATTTGTAGCAGTTGCTGAAGTGTATATACAAAGGAAGAGAGACGTGAACATGAACCTACACAGCGAAGTCGTAGGAAGCTTACTCAGGCCGTTGTATCTGGTAGAAGCAAGGAGAAGACAAAAGGCACATCCTCCACAGCATGTTTTATTGTGTTGAGCCTACTGTTGTTTCTCTTGCCACCTCCAGGAAATTTTGTACAATGGTCGAATGGGAGTTACGTCGCCATGCGATAGCCATCTCAGTTATGGGTGTTGATCCTTCCAGTTCGCGATAGACTACCCCTTGACTGCGGATGTTTTTGATTGAAAGAGGCACAAGAGAAACTCCCATTCTAGCCGCGACCAAGCTCACAATGGTATGCATCTCTGTCACTTCCTGTATCACATTAGGGCTAAAGCCAGCAGTAAGGCATAAATTCATTAATTGAGCATAGTAGCCCCCACCTTGTTGACGCGATTGGAGAACGAACGGCTCATTTACGAGTAAAGACACTGCGATCCGTTCATGAAGGGCAAGTGGATGTCCCTCTGGCAGCACACACACAATCGGCTCTCGGCGCATGACCTCGACATATAGCGTGAGGTCGCTGATAGGTAGCCGTAGTAGTCCGACCTGAATGGTTTCATCTTCTAATGCCCGTATTTGTTCTTGAGTCGTCAGTTCTCGTAAGGCAACATCAATATCAGGAAAACGCACGCGGTATGCACTGAGCATCATTGGGAGTAGGTCATAAGTGCTTGAACTAATGTAGCCGATCACTAGTCGCCCTATCTCTCCTTTGTATGCCCGTTGAGCCGCACGTTTCGCCTCCTGAACCTGAGTTAGAACATTCCGCGCTTCTTGTAGGAAGACTTTTCCTGCATCGGTCAACTCCACTGAACGCTTTGTACGCCTCAAGAGAGGAACACCTAATTCGTCCTCAAGCTGCCGAATCTGTTGACTGAGTGATGGTTGCACAATAAAAAGCCGTGTAGCTGCCTTGCCAAAGTGAAGTTCTTCCGCCACAGCGACAAAGTACCGAAGATGACGAAGTTCCATGACTACATTGTTCCTTTCATAGGTAATATCTATTAGTCTCCCCTTAATTATGTATTGGACATGCAAGTGCTATGGGCTTATACTTTAGATAAGGCTAAGATTACAAGAGTCAACCCACTGTTTTGGAATAGTAAAAATTATATAAACGTATAGAGAACGTATGAAAGAGGATATGGGATGGAGAAAAAACACAGGCCGAATACCTATGGAAAATTTGAAACTGCTAGTATGCATAGCTTTACGCGACCACTTTCTGTCGTTCACCATAAAACTCCTTCCCCTATATCCCATACGGACGAACTACCATTTGCAGTGAATAAGTGGACAGTGCTTGCGCTCTCGGCTTCAGCAACCTTTATGACCACGCTTGATGGTTCGATTGTCAATATCGGTTTGCCAAACATTGCACGCACGTTTCACACGGGCCTCAGTGGGGAGATTGAATGGATTATCATTGGTTATCTTGTGGTGATTGCGGCCATTCTTCTTACCTGTGGGCGTCTTGCGGACATGATTGGTCGGAAGCCAGTTTTTGTGACGGGACTCATTGTATTTATCATAGGTTCGGCCCTTTCTGGTCTCGCTCCTTCGTTGCTCCTTCTCATTCTCGCACGGCTTTTTCAGGGTATTGGGGGTGCGCTCATCTTTTCTGTAAATATAGCGATGATTACGAGTACGTTTCCTCCTAATGGGCGCGGACTGGCACTGGGCTTGAACGCGGTCATAGTATCGCTGGGAGTAGCGGCTGGCCCAACAATTGGGGGTATTATCACGCAGTATCTGACGTGGCGTTGGATTTTTTATGTCAATGTGCCAATCTGTGCGATTGTCCTCCTGGCCTCATTGTGGCTGTACAGAGAGCAACGCTCAGCTTTGAAGCCGCATCAGCGTTTCGATCCAATAGGGGCAATCGTGCTAGCAGTCGGATTAGCCGCTCTTACGCTTGGACTTTCCTTTGGGCAGGAGTGGGGATGGCTTTCGATTGGCACACTCACATCACTTGGCGTCAGTCTCGTGATGTTGACGATAGGGGTGTATGTCGAGATGCATGTGGAGCAACCGATTGTCAACCTGTCATTAGTCACGAATCGCGTCTTCGCGCTGGCAAATATCAGCTTCATACTTTGTATGATGGCACTGTTCGCGCCCGGTTTTCTTTTGCCATTTTACTTTGAGGAATTGCGTGGTTTCTCGACCATCCAAACTGGTTTGATGTTGACGCCGTTGCCACTGATGCTTGCCGTTACAGCACCTTTGAGTGGCTCGCTGGCAGACCGCTTCGGGTCGCGTTGGATATCTCCTGTAGGATTAGCGATTGCCTGCTTTGGATTAGTTCTGCTTAGTCAAATTACGACGCAAAGTTCTTCCTTGGATATTATCTGGCGTCTCGCCGTGACTGGTGTAGGTCAGGGTCTTTTCCAGTCGCCAAATACACGCGCACTCATGGGGGCTGCTCCACAGAATGCACAGGGAGAGGCATCAGGATTGCTCTCTACGGGACGTGTCATCGGGCAAAGTATGAGCGTCGCCCTAACAGGAACAGTCTTCACAGCGTTAGGTGGTGCGGCTGCTGGTGTCCTATTGGTGTCTCAGCACGTGCATAACCTCCCCTCGACACCGAATAGTATTGCGCTCCAAAACACGTTTGTGAGTAGCTTCCATGCAGCATTTCTGGTGTGTGCAACCTTTGCCGCACTTGGCATTTTCACGGCCTTAGCACGTGGCAACGATGAGGGAGCGAAAAAAGCGAAGTAATGAGCTATGTGAACAGTAGGAACTCACGTCTTTCCATTCCCTTCTAGTTTCGCTAGTTCATGATGTAGCCCTTGCTCCGTGAGTGGCGAATCCCATTTCGCCACCACGTTGCCTTGTCGGTCAATAAAGATCGTTTCGGGAAGGCCCGTGACTCCATATGCAAGAGCGGTTGCGCTGCTCACCGTATCTTGCACGTTGGGATAGGAAATCCTGTACTGGTTCAGAAACTTGAGGGCATCACTCGTCCTTTCGGAGCCGTCAATACCTATGAATGCCATATGCTGCGCTTGCAAGCCAGGCCATGATTTTTGCAAGAGTGGAGCCTCGTCATTGCAGGGACCGCACCATGATGCCCAAAAGTTGAGGATGATCGCTTTCCCTTTCAACGTACTCAGGTGAATTGTGGCAGGGTTTGAGCTTGTGCTGAGTACTGGTAGTGTAAAATCGGGGGCGGATTTGCCAAGCAGAGGACTATTGGCATCTTCAAGGCCATATGCGCTACTCGTATTCGTGCTTGTATGTTGCTTGTTTTGAGTGGGAGTCAAGAGTTGCGTCCAGAACAATACAAGTAGCACAATGTTGACGGTACAGATTATGATAAAGGTTATCGTGTTACGTTTGCGCAACCGTTTTTGTCCCGCCTCTGCTCCTTGAACCTCGTGTGAGGATATGCTCTTAGCCATAACTCAAGCTCCCATTTTTTAGTATCAGTGGAGTACGCGGTCAATTACCATCACTGCAAAGATGAGGGCTAGATAGCAATTGGAGTACCAGAAGAGTGTGCGTGCCCATTTCTTCGTTTTGTCGAAAAGGAGGCGCACCGACATATACACCAGGATGCCACCGAAGAGTAATGCACATATGAGATAGAAGAGGCCCATAGCGTGCGTCACAAATAAGATTCCTGTTATCGCAACCAACAAGAGTGAGTACAGGAAAATCTGCTTGTGTGTCTCATGCTCACCCTTCACCACGGGCAGCATTGGAATATTGGCCTTCTCATAGTCTTTCTGGATCAGGAGCGAGAGTGCCCAGAAGTGTGGTGGTGTCCAGAAGAAAATGATCGTAAAGAGCAAGATGGCTGTTACGGAAAGATTGCCCGTTGCCGCGGCCCAGCCAACCAGCACGGGAACTGAGCCAGCCGCTCCACCAATCACAATATTTTGTGGCGTTGTACGCTTTAACCACAGAGTATACACGAAAACGTAGAAGAAGATCGCGGAACACGCCAGGAGCGCACTGAGCAAGTTGACAAAGAATGTGAGTATAAAGAAGGCTGCGATACCAAGCACGATACCGAAGATGAGGGCTTGCTGCGGTTGCACGCGGCCGGAAGGTAGTGAGCGTCGTTGTGTGCGTCCCATGATCTGGTCAATGTCGCGGTCGATATAGCAATTGATACAGTTCGCGCTGCCCGCAGCCATCGCACCACCGAGCAAGGTTGCGAGCACAAGTCCGAGTGGTGGCAGTGTTCCGAGCGCAATCACCATCGCTGCAACTGTTGTGCCGAGTAGCAGCACAGTCACATGTGGCTTCATCAAGTTGATGTAACCAGGAATAGCCTGACGTAGTAGGCCGAGTTCCCTTCTTGCTCTACCAGAGGTGTCTGCGATGTATGTGGTGCTTGCTGCAACCCAGGACGTTTGATGTAACAATTTCATGATGAATATCCTTGCTGAATCACTAGTGTTGTGGTAGCCATTGCTGCATACCTGCTTTTAGCCCGCCGACTTCATCCCGAAGGTCAGACGTGCTATTTGAGTTAAGCGTCTCGAAGTAGAGTTGCTCGTGCCCACTCGCATCTATGATAAATGTTGCTGGATCATGCACATTGCTGCCATCCGTGTTCATCTGGTCATAGACCTGATAGTCATGGTACACAGCTTGAAGTTGTTTTGCGCTCCCCGTGAGGAATGACCACTGATGCAACATGCCGTGCTTGATGGACCACGCTTGTACTTCTGCTACACTCGTCGCATCAGTATTGGTATTGACGGCGACCAACATGATCTGCTTGGACGAGGAAAGTCCCAACTGCGTTTTGGCATTATATAAAATCTCAGCCGTTAATGGACATAGAGTGATACAGCGAGCGTCAATAAAAGCCAGTACGACCTCGTGTCCATGTAGGGAAGAAAGGGCGACAGGCTGATTAAACTGATTGATGAGTTTGAAATCAGGGGCGATGCGCCCTTTCAAAGGAAACCCGCCGATTGCCATATCAATTTGGGTGGCTGGTGCTTGGCTGTGAGCCTTTGTAAATAGTCTTACACCCCACACCGTTCCAACCATAATCACCAATACTGTGGTCGCAATGAACAGAGCGACCATTCCCTTTTGCATACGATCTGGATGCTGCATTGCAAAATCCTTTCACCAGATCCGTGTTGTTTGTTAGCTTTCCGTAGAAAGATGTGCTGTGCTTGTTGTCTCATCCGACTCCGAGGCAAGCCACTGTTGTATCAAGATGCTGAACGCGATACCGAAGGGCACGTCTCCAAATGTCCACATGATGCCCGCTCCGAATTGCTGGTCTTGTATGGCAGAGAACCCTCCCAGAAAATGAGCTATATGAGCATATGGTGTATAGAGGGGAGTAGGCGCGAAGCCAAGCAAAACCGCTAAAACAAGATTTTGTGCTATCGCGACACCAATACATCCCATGCGTCCAAAATAGCCTGTGCGCTGCCGAAGTGGTGGTGATGCGATCACTTGCGTCCAAAAGAGCAGACTGACCACCATAAAGGTGAGGTGTTCGCACCAATCGTGAATCGCGTCGTTGGTCAGCGCAAGATCATAGAGTGGAGGCCAGTGCCACACCCATGTCCCAACAATGAGCAACAGGCATGAGATAACAGGGTTGCGTAACCAGTGTTCGCCTCGCATGAAGACATGTCTGATATCTGGCGTTGCGCATCTCTCGAAGAATCTTCTGAGCCACTGTGGTAAGCCCAGCCACCACGGGAGGAGCGGCGCTCCCGCGACCAGGAGTGGAGCCATCACAACCAGCAAGAGAAGATGCTGGACCATGTGAACCCAGAAGAACTGACCAGAAAGGTTGTCAATGGGTGCGCAAGATGCCAAAAGGAGAGTAAAAATTCCACAAAGAAAGAGTATACCGCGCCAGAACCAGATGTTTTTCTGAAACACAGTAGGTATGGAACTAGAAACTGTGGGGGAGGGTATTCCCCTCGTAGTTTCTAGTTCCTGCTCCTTTGTGACGAGTACTCGCCATCCCCGAACGTAGAGGATTTCGGCAACCAGACACCCAAGCAGGATAATGGGTGGGATAGGCCACCCATTCGCATCGGTCCAGATGTTCATAACAGTACTTTCGTAGCAGCGTTATAGGATTATGCTGAATAGCCACATCAGCAAGCCTGCAAGAATCGTGTAGTACCACCAGTAGCCAACAACCTCGGCAATGTAGCTATGCTCTGCTATTCTTCCACGTAGTATGCGGCCCAACATCAGTAAACCGATGACGGCTGCCAACACCAGATGGAAGGCCGAGTACCATGTCAGGAGCAGAACTAAACTTGCATAGGCGTGGAATGGTGGTGCGTATCCCAGAGAAATGCCGAGCCAGATTTGCAAGCCCAGTGTGGCGAGCATGAATAGCCAGGCAAGTAGATAGAAGACGTTTTGACCTGTCCATGCCGTGGTGCGTGCTCTGCGGTCCCACAGGTAGTAAAAAAGGCCACTCAATACAAGTGTAACGGCTGCTAGTATCCCTGGCAGCAGGGTAGGGCCGTGATCGCCCGCCCTGAACTGTCCAAAGGTATTCAGCGTACTCAGATAGCCACCCGCTGCCAGGAGCGCGACGATAGACAATGCATCCGACAAAATGAGCATAATGACGCCTGCGCGTGCTCGCCCAATTTGAATGTGAACTGGTATATGATGCATTTCCTCTAGGGCTGAATTCATCGTATTTCTCCTCTCGCGGCAATCAATGTTGTGGTTGTGGAGGTGTCTCTGACGACCCTGCTGGCTCACTTGTGACGAGTTCAGATAAACCAAACCCTTCGTTTGCTGGTTCGGCCATTCCGTACTCATAGGGTGTCGCCGTGATCACTGGTAAATGCTCAAAATTCTCAAGCGGCACGGGCGTTGGAACCGTCCATTCAAGTGTCTTGGCACCCCACTCGTCGGTGGTTGCAAGCTCACCGCTTCTCAGCGAGATAACCACGTTGTATACCGTCACGAACACCGATGCCGCGATCAGGATAGCGAACAAGCTGGCGATAAAATTGGCGACCGCATATGGAGGTGCGACATTCGCTGACCAGCGAGGCTCACCCAGAAGACCCGCGTAGAAAAGCGCGGTAAACGTGCCGAGAAAGCCGATTTCAAAGAGCCAGAAATGCATGACGCCCAGTGTATGGTTGAGTCGGCGTCCCGTCATCTTCGGGAACCAGTAGTAAAAGCCTCCGAAAAAGCCAAAGACCATACTCCCTACCAGCGTGAAATGGAAGTGGGCCGTCACAAACATGCCGCCGTGGAAAATTAAGTCAGTTGGAAGGTCCGCAAGGTAGATACCTGTGATACCCCCAATGACAAAGTTTACGAGCATACCTGCCACAAACAGCAGTGGGACCGTGACCCAGATTCTGCCACGCCAGAATGTTCCTATCAGTGCCAGGAAGAAGAAGCCTGTCGGAATAGAAATCAACTCTGTATCGAGCATGTATGGGCCGTCCAACGAGGTATTTGATCCACTTGTGTAGAGGTGATGTCCCCAGACGAGCACACTCAATATACAAATCGTGATCATACTACCGAGCAACATACGACGCCCAAACACCGCCTTGCGTGAAAAAACAGCCGTCAATTCAGCCGCGACTGCCATTGATGGCAGGGCAATCACATACACTTCGGGGTGTCCCATGAACCAGAACATGTGCTCGTACAGCCAGTTACTACCACCGAATGCAGCAATAAAGAAGGATGTTTGGAACACTCTGTCCATCAAGACCATCACCTGTGACAGCAAGAATGAGGGAAACGCTGTTAAACCGAGGAAGACTGAGAGCAACACGCCCCAGACGAATATCGGTAGACGTGCCCATGTCATGCCCTTTGCTCGCAATACAAGCACCGTTGTCACGATGTTGAGTGCCGCAATCGTGGTGGAGAAGGCAAAGATGATGATCGTAAAGCAGTATGCATCCATGCCAGTCGTAAATGACTGCACAGAGAGAGGTGCGTATCCTGTCCATCCTGTTGGGAAGCCGCCAAGAAACAAGGTGGAGAAGAAAACAGGAACGGCGGAAAACAGGAGCCAGTAACTGAGCGCGTTGAGCCGAGGAAAGGCCATATCACGCGCCCCAATCATGATAGGCAGCACAAAGTTTCCGAAAGGACCGCTCACCATGACAATGCTGGCAACAATCATGAGGATGCCATGCATACCCACGATGGTATTGTATGTAGAGGGCGTGAAGAAAATCGCCCCAGGCACTGACTGCTGAAGCCGAATCATGAAGGCCCCCATTGAGCCTACAAAAAAGATGAACAGCACCGTTGCCAGATATTGCATTCCGACAACCTTGTGGTCAGTGGTATAGCGGAAGTAGCGCCAGATACCCTGCTTGTATCCAGCCATAGCGAGTTCCTGGTGTTCCGTTGGCTCCTGGCGCGCAAAGCCCCAATTCCAGACGCCGTTGAAGGCTCCAACACCCACAAAGAACAGCAGCGTCCAGCCTGTGTACGCTGCCACGACTGCTGCATCAGCATTGTCGGGCGCGGCATGTGACACGATAAGGTAGCCTAGAATCGCGCCTATTATTCCGAGCACAATGCCAGAAACCACGCTAGGGAAGAGCAATTGTAGCAGACTTTGGCGTTCGGGTTCGCCCATTGCAGCGGTTTCATTCATGGTTGTAGTCGTGCTCATGTATGCCCTCCTTGGCTGGTGATCCAGGAATTGAATGTTGAACTGCTGACGACGTTTACCGACGACCACATGTATGAATGATAGAGGCCGCACAATTCTACGCACGCCACCGCGTATTGTCCAATCTGCGTCGGCGTCGTGATTGATGTGATAGTCGTTTGACCCGGATTCGCGTCTACACGCACGCCAAGCGCACGCACCGCAAAGCCATGTAGAACATCCTTTGAGGTGACATTAAACTGTACGGGACGGTTGACTGGCAACTCAAGTACCTGGCCCTGACTCGCTACTCCATACTGTGGATAGTAAAACGTCCATGCCCATTGCTGACCCGTGACCTGAACAAGTATGGGGCTAGAGACTTGGGCAACCGTATCTTGATAGAAGCCGAAGAGACCCCAGATGAGGAGGAAGAGGCACAGAGCACCAGTCACGCCCATCCACGACACTTGAAGCATGGGCCTGGGCTTAAGTGGAATTGCATCCTCCGTCGTTCTCTCTGGAATCCTGAACGCGAACATGCTGTACGCGAGAAAGACAAAGACGAACAACGCGACAGGGATAGCCAGATCGGTAAACAAGATGATGGTGCTATTGTCCATACCATCAAGATCACTTGCTGCTGTGGGCAGAATGAACTGTGCGAGCAAGCTCCAGAGGATAATTCCAACAACAGAAAGTGCTATCCAGATAATCATCACGCGACGGAAATGATTCGGTTCCTGGGATGCGGGGAGAGCAGCATTGCCAGGGGGGGTTCCGTCAATGTTTGCTTCAGACATCATGTCCTCCTTAGTAACTGACAACTTTCATATTGCCTGCCATATATCCAAGCGTAGACATCGGTCCACCAAAACCCTGGTTAGCACCTTGAAGTCCACTGCCACAAGGGTCATAGCAATGCCAAATGTAGTCGCCAGAAGGACCTGTGCGAAACTGGAAACTGATGGTGTTGGGAGTCGCGTAACTGTTGCCGTTAATGTTTACTGGTGTGGGTGCGTTGTTTGGTGTCCCAACGATAGGCACACTGACAAAAATTGGATAGTCAGCGTTTGGTGGTGATTGGAGGGTGAAGGTGTGGGCTATCTGATCTATTGTGACCTGCGACGTGGGTTTGTTGTTGAGCATCTCGACGCCGCCGATAGTGCCTCGGACCTGTCGGAAGTAATCGTTGTGTAACTGAGTGGAACTATCGTAATTCTTGATGACCATTGTGATCGTGCTATTGGGGGGGACTTCAAAGCTTGTGCTTGGGCAATAGCTCACCCATGTTGGATTTGCTCCACCGTTATCACCATGACATACCATACTGTCGGGGAATGTCGAGAGTGAAAGTGTTGCACTGTCGGGACCTGTTTTCGTGGCTTGCACCACATCAGGGTTGGAACCAAGACCGCTCACGGATCGAAGGCTTAGCCAGACTCCGGCTACTATGCCAAAGCCTAAAATAATCGATCCTATGATGCCAATGACAAAGCTGAATGAATGTAGTTTCATTGCAGACCTCCGTGTCTGTGGTTAAAAACCAGAAACTATATTTTTACCGTCAGCGGTAAAAAAAGTTAGCTATGCGCTTTGTGCTGTCGAGATACCTAAATAGTTTCCTATTTAGACATCCATTGTCATCAGAAACTTTTTGCCTTCTGAAATACTTATGTGATTATACAGAAGGAAAAATTGGGGAATGGTTGAAGTGTGTGCCTCCTTTCTTGTGTAAGTCCTATCGCTAGCATAACATAAGCATAACCATATTACAATGATTTTATCTGTCTTTTTCGGCTTTAATCTTGATTTAATACCAAGCGAGCAACCAATGGTAGAATAAGGCATACGAGTTACAATAAAAAGAGGAAATATGCTGAAAATTTTTATTTCATCTGTCTTGTATCGCTCCTTTATTCTCGCACTGCTTTTGCTACTTACGGGGTTTTGCTCTCCTCATGCCTACGCGGATGGAGGTGCTCCCCAGCTAGCCTATGTCGCGGGAACACCACAGGGTATCAGCGTCATTGATATCGCGCAACAACGTGTCACTAAAACGATTGGTGCGGCGGGCAACCCGCACATGGTATTGTTGAGTCTCGATGGACGTATACTCTATGTGGCACAGCCTACACTTGGACGGGTTACAGCGATGCAGGCGAAAACGGGGAAGACGCTGTGTACCGTGAGTCTTCCCGGTCAACCGTCACTGCTAGCATTCAGTCTGGATGCAACAACGCTCTATGCGGCGGGTCAAGGGGATACGAGCGTGCGTGTACTTGACCCTGTAACCTGCGCAATCCGTCGAACCTTCGAGACGCATGAGCCTATCTATGGTTTAGCAGTGGCGGCATCGACGGCTGCGAATGCTACTCCCTCGACTCCGAATCAACTCTGGATTGCTGGGTCTACGTCGCTCACAGTCTTCGAGGTGAACGGACACTTGCTTGGTGTGGTGCCCATTCCAGGTGGTCCACACTCTATTTGTATTCCAGGCGGCTTCACTGCATATGTGACCACACGTCAAGGAACTCTTGTTGCCGTCGATCTCAATACAAGGCACCTTATTCGTACTCTGCTTACGAAAGGGGAATTTGGTCCAATGGATTATGATGCGACGACAGGTGAGGTCTATGTACCCGATTCACAACACAATCAATTGGATGTTCTTGTTCCTATCACGATGGGTACTGTAGCACAGCCGCGTGAACCGACACGTGTTATCCACCTGGATAACGCTCCACAGTCGATTGCGATCACCAGTGATGGTCTGCTCGGCTTTGTAGCACTCGCCAACGGTCACACGCTTATGCTCGACATTCCTGGACGCCGTACCCTTACAAATATCGCAGTTGGTGGTACTCCGCACTTCATCATTACCGGTCTCTATCCACCTGCACCCAATGCTCCCTCTCTGTCAAAAAAGGCGGCCTCCTCTTCTCTCTCTGCACCGCTTCTCGTTGCGTTAGTGTTGTTGGGAGTAATTTTGTTGGTGATGCTTTGGCTCTTTCGGAGGTATGTTCAGAAGTGGTTTAGATAAGCATAACAGATGTCCACGTTGGAATGCTCACATCTTTTCCAATCAATTTTCAATGATGTGACGTTATGCTCTTTAGTGAAAGGAAAGGGGACAATACATTATGAACAGACGAACTCTCTTGTTAACAGGTGCCAGCATCGTTGGTGTCATTCTCATTGCTGGTATACTGTATGCGACGCGTTTCGCCAGCACGGTCAATCAGAGGCATACGGCGGCGGGAGCTATTGTTGTGACTCCGACTGCTACCTCTCTTCCCGCAACTAGCACTTCGGCAACTAGTACTCCGGCAACTACTACAGCCATGCACACTTTTCAGATTGTGCCTGCTCAGACGACTGCATCGTATAGCGTGTATGAAAATTTAATCTTCCAGAACAAACCCAATAACGATGCGATTGGGACGACACATGGAGTTCAGGGCAGTTTCCGTGTACAGACAGGCACGTCTCCACTTATCAACGCAATGACTATGACCGTCGATTTGACGACACTGCAAACAGACTCGCAGATGCGTGATAACTATGTGCGGCGTAATGCGCTGCAAACAGACATGTATCCATCCGCGACATTCGTTTCGGTCAGTACACAAGGTCTGCCTACCACCTACACGGATGGGCAATCCGTTCATTTTCAATTGACTGGAAACCTGACGATGCATGGCAAAACCAACAAAGCCGTGTTTGATGTACAGGGCAAGGTGGTAGGCAAGACAATTACGGGTACAGCTACCAGCACAATTTACATGACGGACTACGGGATAACACCGCCAAATCTGGCAAACATCGCCATTTCGCAAAACAAGGTCCTCGTCACCATCACCTTTACCGCGAAAGAGGCATGAGTTATATCCAAACCGTTAGCCATCTAATGCGAAATGTATGAGTTCCTCTTGTGTTATGATGAAAGCGATTTTGCACATCTACGTGTCCCTCGTTCTATGGTATCATGACTAAAGGCGAATACTAGAAAGGCACTCATCATGACGGATTCACTCTACGATGTCGGAATGAATGTTCGCAAGGAGGTGCTTGGAAGCGAGTACGTCGAGCGGGCACAGGCACGTGTTACCGAGTTTGACGCGGACTTTCAACGCTTCATCACAGAGAGCGCGTGGGGGTCTGTATGGGCGAGACCAGACCTCGATAAACGAACGCGCAGTCTTGTAACTATCGCGATACTAGCGGCCCTCGGACGCGAAGAACTTGCGCTACATCTACAGGCAAGTCAAAATATTGGCGTCGATCCACACGAAATCGCGGAGGTACTTCTTCATGTAGCCGTGTACGCGGGCGTTCCTGCCGCAAATACAGCGTTTAAGGTGGCGAAGAAAGAGTTTGACAAGCCTGCATCGGAAGAGGGCAAAGGAGCCAATGTTCAGGAGGATGCATGAACTATACCACGATTGGCGACATTGTACGGGGAGACCGCGAGGTGTTTCCACCCTATTTGTATGAAGCCTATCAGTCCACGCGTCGTCGTGCTCCTCGGCTTCCACTTATCGAGATACCGTTGACGCTCTCGGAATTGACTGGCCCAGGCCCCGCCATCAGTGCCGTTACATCAGAAGATGCCGACCTGACGCGTAACGCTGGCACAAATGGTGAGGCGATTGGACAACGTATCATCGTCACAGGTCGCGTCCTCGACGAGCAGGGCAAGTCAGTACCACACACGCTTTTAGAAATTTGGCAAGCCAACGCTTCTGGTCGCTATTTACATAAACGCGACCAATGGCCTGGTCCGCTTGACCCAAACTTCCTCGGCATAGGTCGTTGCTTGACGAATGCAGACGGTGTGTACCGCTTTTTGACGGTCCGTCCGGGCGCTTATCCCTGGAAGAACCATCATAATGCATGGCGTCCAGCCCACATCCATTTCTCGGTGTTTGGTCCGTCCATGGTGTCGCGCTTGGTGACGCAAATGTACTTTCCCGATGACCCACTGCACTCGCTTGACCCCATTCTGAACGGCGTCCCCACAGAGGCCGCCCGCAAGCGCCTCGTTGCCACCTATGACCACGCTCTGACTGAGCCAGAATGGGCACTTGGCTATTCCTGGGACATTGTTGTGCATGGGCCACACTCGACGCCGTTTGAGCCAGTCAAGCTACAGGGAACGCAATCATGAATACATTTCTCCTTACAAGTTCTCAAACAGTCGGACCATTTTTCTCACCCGCCCTGCTGCGAGAAGATGCACGTCGTAATATACTTGTCCAGCGTGAAACAGTGGGTGAGCGTATCCGTATCGAGGGACGCGTGCTAGATGGTGATAAGCTCCCAATCCCTGACGCAATGGTCGAGATTTGGCAAGCCAATGCTCATGGTCGCTACAATCATCCAGCCGACCAGGGACCAGTCGCTCTTGACCCATCATTCACAGGCTTTGGTCGCTCTGGCACCGATGAGAACGGCGACTACTGGTTCGAGACCATCAAGCCCGGTGCCGTTCCATTTAATGAGACAAGACTACAGGCCCCGCACATCAACGTCACCATCTTTGCACGTGGCTTACTCAATCACCTCGTGACACGCATCTACTTTGCGGACGAACCTGCGAACGCGTCTGACCCCGTGCTGCAACGTGTACCAGAGAATAGGCGAGCAGCATTGTTAGCGAGACGTGAGCAGAGCGAGAATGCGTTTGTTTATCGCTTTAATATCGTGCTACAAGGCGAGAACGAGACCGTGTTTTTCAATATTTAACGACAGGTCGTCAACGGAGGGCAACACCCTATGCCAGAGCAGATCGACCTCTTCAGCACGCCGAGCATGTCCTCTGTCTTCTCCTATGAAGCTCATGTGCAAGCCATGCTGACATTCGAGGCCGCGCTTGCTCGTTCAGAAGCGCGTGTCGGCATACTCTCGCAGGAGGCCGCAAGATATATCGAGGCTGCATGTAAAGTGGAACGCTTCGATGTTGCCGCCCTGTATCGTGAAGCTCTGATAGCTGGTACACCTGCCATTCCGCTTGTACGGATGCTCACGGCACAGGTTGAGGGCGATGCAAAGAAATTCGTCCACTGGGGTGCCACGAGTCAGGACGCAATTGATACCGCCTTAATGCTCCAAATGCGACAAGGGCTGGACCTGCTCATAAACGAACTGTACAGTTTATGTATAGCCAGTGCAAGGCTTGCCGAGCAGCATCGTCACACGCTTATGGTTGGGCGAACACTGCTACAACAAGCTGTACCAATCACCTTCGGACTCAAGGCCGCACGGTGGCTATCTTTTGCATTGCGTCAAATGCAGGTGTTGACTCAACATCGAGAGCGAACACTAGCTGTGCAATTGGGTGGTGCAGCCGGAACGCTTGCCTCGCTAGGACAAGAAGGTCTTCGTATAGCCGAACTCCTTGCGGAAGAACTAGAGTTGCCCATGCCAGATATGCCGTGGCATACTGAACGTGATCGTGTTGCTGAAATCGCAACATCGCTTGGCGTGGTTGCGGGCGCGATGGCAAAGATTGCGGGCGATACCGTTCTCCTTGCACAAACAGAGGTGGGCGAAGTCACTGAGGGCGTAGAGCAAGGCAAGGGAGGCTCGTCTGCTATGCCGCAAAAGCACAATCCAGTAGATGCCACAAACGCGCTTGCCTCGGCACGGTTAGCGATTGGAGAGGTGCCAGTGCTGTTGTCCGCGATGTTACAGGAACATGAACGTGCTGTCGGAGGATGGCAAGCCGAATGGGTGGCAATCCCTAACCTGTTCCGTTTCACTGCAAGTGCCGTAGAACACGTTCGGCTGGCTGTAAGCGGTCTTCAAGTCGATACGCAACGCATGAGCGCGAACCTCAATATAACGAACGGACTGGTGATGGCTGAGTCGTTGACAATGGCACTTGCCCGACATATGGGCAAATCCGAAGCACAGTCTCTCGTTCAGGCAATGTGCGCACAGGCGGTGAAGGCAGGTGTACATCTGCGAGAGGTTGCTATGGAAGAAACGCATGTATATACTGTTCTCTCTACTCAAGAGATTGACTCTGCGCTCGACCCTGGCAGCTATTTGGGGAGTACAAATACATTTATTGACCATGCCCTCGTGTCCTATCGTGAGGTCCAGGTAGCGCGAGGTGATGCATGAGCTATTTTACCTCTTCCGGTACGCGTCTCGTATATCAAGTCGATGGTCCAGACGATGCGCCAACACTCGTCATGATAAACTCGGTTGGCACAAATCTGCATATGTGGGATGCGCAAGTTGCACGTCTTAGCCATGCCTTACGCATTGTCCGTTTCGATGCGCGTGGTCATGGTGCCTCCGATGTACCAGTTGGACCCTATACGATTGAGCAGCTTGGCCTCGATCTGCTCGCGCTTCTCGACAAGTTGCGGATTGAGCAGGCGAATATCTGTGGTCTCTCGCTTGGTGGAATAACCGCGTTAGAGTTCGCAACTGCCTATCCTCATCGGGTTGCACGTGCTGTATTTGCGAATACGGCGGCCCGCATTGGCACAACGGAAAGCTGGGACACGCGTATTGAAGCCGTAAGAACAGGTGGCATGGCTGCGATACGCGATACCGTTCTCGCACGCTTCCTGAGTGCCAACTTCCGTCAGCAGCATCCCGAAACAGTGCAGCAAATTGGTGACATGATCGAGGCAACTAACCCTGTAGGCTATATCGCTGCATGTGCGGCCTTACGCGATGCAGACCTACGAGCGCGAGTACACGAGATACGCACGCCTGCGCTTATCCTAGCAGGCGCGTTGGACGAGTCTACACCTCCATCACAATCGCACGAACTTCACGCTGCCATTTCAGGAAGCCATCTGAGAATATTTGACGAAGTAGCGCACCTGTCCAATATAGAGCGACCTGATGAATTTAGCGAATACGTTTTGTCATTTTTGAATGGGTCTCTTACGACACCACCGTCGTAGGGGTCTAATTCTATTACACCTTTTGGCAATGAGACATGTTGGAAGGCATATTGAAATGTTACATCAATCCTGTGGACGGAAGCGATTGCCGACGAGGGTGTAATAGAATTAGACCCTACAGAGGTTCTATCCTCGCGTCAATTGATGGTGTAAATGGACATGTTGAAATGCTAAAACGCCAATAAGAAAACGAGGTCATACACATGCGAACACAGGTTGGCATTATTGGAGCAGGTCCTGCGGGTCTCTTGCTTTCTCTTCTGCTGGCGGCGGAAGGCATAGACTCGATTGTGCTTGAAAGCCGTAACAGGGAAGAGGTCGAGTCAACAATACGCGCGGGCGTACTTGAACAGGGGACCGTTGAACTGATGACGACACTGGGGGTTGATGACCGTATGAAGCGTGAAGGCGCTGTGCATTCTGGCATTGAGCTACGTTTTGATGGCTCTGGTCATCGCATCGACTTTCATGAACTGACCAATGGACGCTCCATTACAGTCTATCCGCAACATGAAGTTGTGAAAGACTGTATCGCGGCGCGTCTCAAGCAGAGTGGGCAGATACTATTCAACGTCGAGGATGTCTCTTTGCACGATGTGTCTTCACAACAACCGAGCATACACTTCACGCACGAACATGAGCAGGTAGAGGTGCAATGCGACTTTATCGCTGGCTGTGACGGCTTTCATGGCGTTTCGCGTGCGTCTATTCCGACATCACTCCAAAAAGTGTTTTCGCGCTCCTATCCCTTTGGCTGGCTCGGTATTTTAATGCAGGCACCGCCATCATGCCAGGAATTGATTTACGCCTATTCCGAAAAAGGCTTCGCGCTCGTCAGTACTCGTTCACCAGAACTGCAACGTATGTATATTCAGTGTGACCCACAGGATAATATCGCGAATTGGTCCGATGAAATGATTCTGGAAGAACTGCAAGCACGCTTAGTTACGCGTGACACCTGGCAGTTGCTCACAGGGCCAATTACCCAGAAAAGCATTCTGGCTATGCGTAGTTTCGTCATCGAACCGATGCAATACGGCAGGCTCTTTCTCGCAGGCGATGCCGCGCATATTGTTCCGCCAACGGGCGCGAAGGGCTTGAACCTCGCGGTTGCGGACATTCGTCATCTCGCCTATGCATTCGCCGCGTTTTACAAACAGCATCAGGAACAGCTTTTAGAGGCGTATTCCGCAACATGTTTACGACGCATCTGGCGTACCGAACATTTTTCGTGGTGGATGACCTCCATGCTGCATCGCTTCCCCGATGATGACGCGTTCCAACAGCGTATGCAACGTGCTCAACTCGAATACACCGTCAGTTCGCGTGCATCAGCCACCACGTTGGCGGAAAATTATGTCGGGTTGCCTTATGATTGGTAATTACAGTTTGATATGCATTGACAATTCCAGTATCGGTCGCGACCGATACTGGAATTGTCAATGCATATCAAACAACCTACCGAAAATTCAACAATGTCTTCACAACTTTACGGTTGCTCGCGGCGGCATCACTTTTCAGGTATGCCTCGAATGCCGTCTGCTGAAGCCCTGTGACCATTGTGGGATAGGCGTGAATGGTATTGTAGATATCGTTGACCGTCATGTTATGCTGCACGGCAAGCGTCATCTCGCCGAGTAGCTCACCTGCACGGAGGCCAACAATGTGCGCTCCTACAATCTCCTCTTTTTTGCCGACCAGGACAAGTTTGATGAAACCTGTTGTCTCATTTTCAGTCTGTGCGCGGTCAACGTCGGCAAGCGGAAAGACCTCTGTCCGTACATCCTTATACTGCTTCTCGGCCTCTTCGAGCGTGAGGCCCACGCGTGCAACCTCTGGCTCGGTGAAGGTACACCACGGCACAACGCGATAGTCTACCTTTTTCTTGCGGATAGGCACCAGGGCATTGCGAACCGCGACACCCGCTTGATACGCAGCAACATGCGTGAAGAGGTAGCCACCAATAACATCACCAATCGCATAGATGTTTGGCGCGGACGTTTGTAGGTGTTCGTCAACCTTGATACCCTTCGCATCATAGATGACGTTGGCAGCTTCAAGTGCAAGACCCTCTACATTGGGGTGGCGTCCTAGCGCAATCAAAATTTGCTCGGCCTCGAACGTTTGCTGCTCCTCACCTTGTTGTACCGTCACAACTTTCTTGTCGCCATCGCGCCCAACTTTAATGAGGGTCGCTCCTGCAACAAGCTGAATACCCTCCGATGTGAGAACGTCCGCAAGCGTTGTGGAGGAGTCGGCATCCTCCTTTGGTAGCACACGATGAGCACGCGTAATCAGCGTGACCTTTGAGCCAAGACGCGCGAACGCTTGCCCCATCTCTACACCTATAGGCCCAGCACCAATCACGAGCAATGATGCTGGCAGATGGTCCAAATCAAAAAGATCATTATTCGTATAATAGCCAGTCTCTTGCAGACCTTCTATGTTTGGCACCGCCGGACGCGAACCTGTCGCGATAATTGTATTAAGGCTGGTGAACGTTTCACCGTTTACAAGTAGTTCTGTCGGTGATGTAAACGTCACATCACCAAATTTGACCGTCACGTTCTCGACATAGACCTTTTCCGCCTCACCTACACGTTCGATGACTCCCTGGACATACTTGCTGACTTTCGCCATGTCCACGCCCAAAGAAGCGGGAGTCAGACCGATGTTCATAGCCTCCTGTGATTGTCGAACAGTACGTGCGACATGTATCAGGCTTTTGCTTGGTACGCATCCATAGTGCAGACAATCGCCGCCAAGTTCCTCTTTGTCTAACAGTAAAACATTGGCCCCCAGCGATGCCGCCACGCGTGCAGCCGTCAAGCCACCTGACCCTCCACCGATAATTGTCATATCATATTGTGTCCGTGCCATGTATATGTTCTCCCTCTTAATCTCTCTGTATTCTGGAAATATCTTGCAATTCGTAGGGACGCTATAATTGGTGCATTCGGTATGTGACAAGGCAGCGGTAGGGACCGATGTATCGTGTCCTCAGCACGAGCGAAGCAATGTGCGCGTCCCCTTGTCACGTATCGGATGCACCAATAATGCAGATTGAACAATTAATTTGGTAATCACAATCGCTAGGGTCCATTGAAGCGCACCCTATAGTCGTAATGTGTGTATATCACACAAATATATTGTACGATATGCGTGCATTATAGAGAGCGAAGGTTATACGAAATCGGTCTATATTCCGTATACCTAAGTAGAAACTGGAAAAAGCTACATAGGAGAAGTTTTTTATGACACAAGGCGTTCAAGTCGAAAATCCACTTCAGCAGCACTCAATATGGCAAGAGGGCCACAAACCAGAGCCATGTTCCGTTGTTATTTTCGGGGCAACAGGCGATCTTGCACAGCGAAAATTACTACCGACCCTTGCGCACCTTATGCACGATCATCCACTCCCAGAAGGATTTTGCATTGTTGCGTATGCACGTAAGCCACTAAATGATGAGCAGTGGCGGTCGATGGCTCTTGAATCACTCAATAAGTATATGCCTGAAAACGACAGGCTTGATGGTGATGCACAACAGGCGTTCGCGAAAAAGACCTTTTATTGTCAAGGTAACTTGGACGATGATGCAGGCTATCACAAACTATCCGATTTACTTGACAAGCTCGATAAAGAGCAGGATACGAAAGGGAATCGCATCTTCTACCTGTCAACTCCTCCTGAAATGGACCCGACGATAATTGCGCATCTGGGGGAAGCTAGCCTTGCACAACCTGCATGGCAACAGGGGTCAGATGGTCACGGATGGACTCGTATCATTATCGAGAAGCCGTTTGGACACGACCTAGCGTCTGCTCAAGAGTTAAACGAAGATATCGGCAAATCATTCCGCGAAGACCAAATTTTTCGCATCGACCACTACATGGGCAAAGAGACAGTCCAAAACATTCTCGCGTTCCGCTTTGCCAATAGCATTTTTGAGCCGCTCTGGAACCGTAACTATATTGACCATGTGCAAATTCTCGTTGCCGAGAGCCTGAGTATAGGGTCGCGTTCTGAGTATTACGAGTCAGAGGGTGCCATCCGCGACATGGTGCAAAACCATATCATGCAAGTCTTGTGCCTTACCTGTATGGAGGCGCCTGGGGCATTTGACGCCGACTCTATTCGCAACGAGAAAGTGAAACTTGTACAGGCTATTCCAGCATTGACACCAGAGCAGGTGAATAACGATACGGTGCGTGGACAATACACAGCCGGTGTAACTGATGGCAAACCAACTGTTGGCTATCGCGAAGAAAAAGGCGTCAACCCAAACTCAAACACAGAAACCTTTGTCGCCCTGAAACTGTTCATTGAGAACTGGCGCTGGTCTGAAGTTCCCTTCTACATTCGTACTGGTAAGTGTCTGCCTTCACGTAGCACTGAGGTCACAATTCAGTTCAAACGTGTGCCTCATCAACTGTACACGCCAGAGGATACAAAGGGTCTTGTACCGAACCGTCTCACGCTTCGTATACAGCCAGACGACGGTATCTCATTGAAGTTTGCGGCGAAGATACCCGGTGCGGCACGACACCTAGCCTCTGTTGATATGAACTTCTCATACAAAACCGCCTTTGGTATTCAGTCGCCAGAGGCATACGAACGTCTGATCGCTGATTGTATGCTTGGTGACTCGACGCTCTTCATTCGTCGTGATGAAATCGAGGCATCCTGGCGGGTCATTGATAGCATCACAAAAGTGTGGGAGAAGATGGATGAGCCTGACATACATCCGTATGTTGCTGGCACATGGGGACCAAAAGAGGCGGACTCGTTGATTGAAAAAGATGGGCGTGAATGGGATAACCCTGCTAAGTAAAGACTAGTACAAACACACAATCGACTGCATCAATTTGATGCAGTCGATTGTGTGTTTGTATCAATAAAGGGACTACTTCTTGTCTGGATTGATCGCGTTGTCTACCTTCTGCTCTGCATTACCAAGAGTGGACTGTGCGGTGCCGCCAACCTGCTTGGCATCGCCTTTGGTCTCCATCTCAGTATTGCCAGTGACCTGACCAGCCTTTTGTTGGACTTTGCCGACTGCCTGATTCACTTTCCCCTTGAGGGTGTCTTCTTGTCCCTGCGTACCTAAATCTTTATTCTCATCAGCCATAGTAAGGTTCTCCTTTTCTGGTGTCTCCATTTAACGGAACGTCTTCGTTCCTTCTGTATGTAATACTCTGATACAAGGTGAAACGTATACAAGCAAAAGGTGTTTGGCAATATCAAACAACAAAAAGGGTAACAAATGATGGCGGCACGCAACGCCGCCATCATTTGTTACCCTTTTTGTTGTTTATCCCAACAACTGTTCCATCTGACTCAGGCGTGACTCGAAGACTTGGAATGCTTGACGTACTGGCTCTGGTGAAGCCATATCGACGCCAGCTTTCTTGAGCAGTTCGATACTATAGTCAGAAGAGCCAGAACTTAGGAACTTGAGGTAGCGTTCGACCGCAGGTTGTCCTTCTTGCACTATCTGCTGGGCTAGCGCGGAGGACGCTGAGATACCTGTCGCATACTGATACACATAGAAATTGTAATAGAAATGTGGAATGCGCCCCCACTCTATACCAATCAGATCGTCAATGACGGTCTCAGCACCATAATATGTCTGATTGAGTGCCTTGTATTTCTCACTGAGCACATCTGCCGTGAGCGATTCGCCCTCTTCGGCAAGACTGTGTATCATCTGCTCATATTCCGCGAACATGGTTTGGCGGAACAACGTGCCACGAAAATCTTCCAACGAGGAATTGAGGAGCGCGATTTTCGTTGCCTTGTCCGTCGTGTTGTTCAGCAGATAGTTCGTCAGCAGTTCTTCATTCAGTGTCGATGCAACCTCGGCAACAAAGATGGTGTAGTCGCCATATTGATAGGGCTGATGAGTACGCGTGAAGTACGAGTGCATCGAGTGCCCAAGCTCATGAGCGAGCGTATACATGCTGTCACGCTTGTTTTGGAAGTTGAGCAAAATGAACGGCTGTGTCGCATAGGCACCACCACTGTAAGCACCGCCACGCTTGTTAGGAGTCTCAAACACATCAATCCAGCGTTGCGAGAAGCCTTTCTTGAGTATGCTACTATAGTTCTCACCAAGCGGAGCCAGTGCCGCTATGACCGTATCACGTGCCTGCTCATATGTCATTGTGTCAGTTGTCTCTTCGACAATCGGCACATACAGGTCGTACAGGTGCATCTCATCAAGTTTAAGGATACGCTTCCGCAACTGCATATAGCGATTGAGCAACGGAATATGCTCATGCACCGTCTCAACTAGATTATCATACACACTTACCGGAATATTGTTGCCTGCCAATGCACGCTCACGACATGTTGCATAATTGTGTTGCCGCGTGTAAAAGAGGTCCGTCTTGACCTGTCCTGACAGCGTTGCTGCCAACGTGTTGCGCTGCTTGAGGAATGTCTCGTGCATACCTTCAAACGCACTCTTACGCACAGAGCGTTCCGCGCTACGAATGAAGGTGAGATAGTTGCCTTTGGTCAGTTCAACCTCTTTGCCCTCTTCATTTGTGATAGTGGGCAGTTTGAGGTCAGCGTTGTCGATCATCGAGAAGACCGCATCAGGGGTGTCAGCGATCTCGCCGACGGCAGCAAGCACAGCCTCTACCTCGGCGGAGCGTACATGCCCTCGCTTACGATTGAGGTCCTCAAGTTGTTGCTTATACAGTGCCAGTCCCGGTGTTTCTTGTACGAAGCGGTCCAACGTTTCTTGTGACAAGGCGAGAATTTCTGGCTCGATGAATGAAACTGCGGTGGAGGCACGCACAGCCAGTTGCATCGCGCGGTCTGCCATCGCCTGATACTTCCCGTTTGTGGTGTCCTCGTCTCGACGCATCGACGTGTACACATACACTTTCTCAAGCTCAAGTGACATAGCGTCACGCTTTTGCAGCACTGTAAGCAATGCTTGTCCACCTTGCGCGAGTGTACCTTGCAATGCTTCTAGTTCTGGCAAACTCTGCTGGACAGCTTGAAAATCATGCTCCCACGCGTCATCACTCGCGAAAATGCTTTCCAGGTTCCAAGTATATTCTTGTGAGATTTCTTGTCTCTTTTGTAATGTTTGCACGGGTTATATTCCCTTTCGGAGGTTACTCTTCGTCTTCGTCGTCATCTTCTGAGGGAAGCAAGTCTTCACGCTCGCCCCACTTTTCTCTAAAGCGGTAGAAGTTGCGCTTGTTCAGACGTGTCCGTTCGGCATCAGACAATTTAGCATCTGGTACGATGGCATGACGAGTAACGGGCAAGTTGGGTGTAACGACAAGCGTGATCCCCAGATCGCGTACAGTAAAGTTGAAATCGACATCCATATAATACGGAAATCTATAGCGTTCGTCAAACAACCCCGACTCTTTCAGCAGGACGCGTCGAAACGCCATACATAGCATGTCGATAACATCCACCTCTGCATCCTCGCTCTCCTCATAATTACGTAAGTCATCGGTGCGTAAACCATGCAGTCCTGTAATACCGACGCTGCCATCTTCCAACGTCTGCATAAGTGGCGTGAAGATATCGCCCGTGAGTTCGATGCTTGTGTCTAACAGAAGGATATAGCGGCCTCGACTCTGCTTCAAGCCAACATTCCGTGCCTCGGCCTCACCCATTGTCCGGGTGATATGTAGTACACGAAGGCGCGGCTCCTGATACCTATATGCCTCAGCCCACAGGTCTATACCGTCCTGCGATGCGTTGTCGATCAACACAATCTCGATGTCTGTTGTATCCGCGAACCGCAAAACGCTCTCAACACAACGTACCGTCTGCTCATAGTTGTTATGTGAGAGGATATTGACCGAAAACGTGCAACGATCAGGCTCATCAAGCAACGAAGGCAATTGACGTGCCATGCGGTAGACTTGCCCATCGACCTCGACACTTGGCAAAATCACCAGATGTGCTCCACGCGGATTATCTTTAATAGCATAGCCCGCCGACTCGATTTGCTGTTTCAACACATCGGCGCGGTCATATTGCCCTTTTCGACGCAAAAGATCGCGTTCATGCGAAAGAGCAAGTATCTCTTCGGGGATACTATGACGAAATGAATGAGTAGTCATGTAATATATCTATCCTCCCTATTATTACCACCCCAATGCAAGACCATCACAACGTGGGTCAGCGGCACCTTCAAAAACATGGGTCTGGGGATGTATACGAATAGCTTGTGCATGACCCATGCCATGATCCCATCCTGTATTCTGTGTTATAGAATGACCAAGATCCGCAAGGTTCTCCACTGTATGGGCAGGAAAACCTTCCTCAAGGACAACATGTTCTCGTATGCTTTGCTCAAGATACTCGTCAACACCACTTTGGCCTCCTAATTCTACTTCTTTGCCCGCCTGTCCAGTTTGGAAGCGTCCACTCCGCCAACGGGGAGCAGAGATCGCTTGCTGCACATTCAGCCCAAAGTCGAGTATCGCGGTCAATAATTGCACATGCACCTGTGGCTGAGCATCGCCACCCATAGTTCCTATAGCCATATATGGTGTCTTGTTTTGTAAGACCATAGCAGGAGTAAGCGTGTGCATCGTGCGCTTGCCAGGTTGCAAATAGTTCACATGGCGCGGGTCGAGCGAGAAGTATGAGCCTCGATTGTGCAGCATCACTCCTGTTGTACCACCAACAACGCCGCTCCCAAAACCATTGTAGAGGCTTTGAATCAGCGAAACAACATTGCCTGAATTATCGGTGGTACAAAGATACATCGTATCGCCGTCTTTTTCAAGCCCTGGACCCACCTGAACCGCCGCTTTTTGAAGATCAATACGCCCACGTTGTTGCTCTGCGTATGCCTTACTCAATAATCGCTCTACTGGCACATCAACGAAATCTGGGTCAGACACATAGCGATCTCGATCTGCGAAAGCAAGTTTCTTTGCCTCAAGCAGAATATGCAAGTATTCTGGTGTTTGGTAGCCAAGCTTTGCTACGTCGTAGCCTTCTATGATATTAAGCATCTCAAGTGCAGCAATACCCTGTGTATTTGGCGGAAATTCATAGACCTCATAACCTCGATAGCTGGTTGAAATTGGCTCAACCCAATCCGAATGGTGAGCCGCCATATCCTCCATACTCAACACGCCGCCGCATTGCTGTACATATTCTGTAATTGTCCGTGCTAATACGCCCTTATAGAATGGCTCGCGCCCCTCTTTCACAAGCAGTTTGTAGGTCTGAGCGAGGTTAGGTTGACGTAAAATCGTACCCGCTTGTGGAGCCTTCCCACCTAAAAGATAGGTTTCCGCGCTACTGCTCCACGGTCCAAGTACGCCTTCCGCCGCCGCTTCTAGCCAGCCCGCAAGCTTCTGCGTGATGGGCATACCTGCTTCTGCAAGCTCGATTGCAGGTGCGAAAATGACTTCGGCAGGCAATGTGCCAAAGCGTTCAAGTGCCTCAAACCAACCATCAACCGCTCCTGGTACGTTAATTGAGAGCGGGCCGCGTTCGGGAATATGTGACATCCCATGAGCAGCGAAATACTCTGGCGTCATGCCGCGTGGAGCGCGACCACTACCATTAAGCGCATGAACTTTCTGCGTTTTTGCGTCCCAAATCAACAGAAAAATGTCACCCCCTGCCGAACAGGTCGAGGGATACACGATAGTCATCACCGCGTTGGCGGCGATTGCAGCATCAATTGCGTTTCCACCTTGCGTGAGAATACGCACTCCTGCTTGTGTGGCGAGATAATGAGCGCAGGCGACCATGCCACGCGTACCGAGGACAGGCTCTTGGGAGAACATGGCGAGGAACCTCTTCATACTATGCATAGATAAATAGCTTAACGTATTATAGCACAGAAAAACACGATGCCCTGTAAGACGCATTGCGTCTTACAGGGCATCGTGTTTTTCTGTGCTACTACCTACGCTTTTTTCTTTTGTTGTTCGGCTAGCTCTTTGACGCGTTGCACGTGGTCTTTGTGGCAAATAACGGTCGTGTTCTCCATCTCGACCACAATTACATCCTCTATGCCAATCGTAAAGATTTGCCTTGAGGTGTTGTTGTAGACCACCATATTTTGACTGCCAAGCCCCGTGTGATTGCCAATGCCACGAATGCCTTGCTCGTTCGCGGGAAAGAGTGCGCCATATTGTTCCCAGTTGCCAACATCGTTCCAGCCCAGATCGGCAGGAATGACCACAAGATTATGCGTCTTTTCAAGAATGCCATAGTCAATCGAAATACTTTGTAATGTGGGCCACAGTTCGTCAAGCATGGCCTGGCCTTGTGGTGTCTCCATCGCGTCAACAATCATATCAATCTTGCGCATCAGTTCGGGCAGATGCTCACGAAGCTCTGTCAGTACGGCTTGAACTTGCCAGATAAATATACCAGCATTCCATACATAGTGACCATCACGTAAGTAGCTTTGTGCGGTAATCAGATTTGGTTTCTCGACAAAGCGTTCCGCGCTGAATGCCTGATGCCCATAGCCCTCATCAACCTCGTCCGCGAAACGAATATAGCCATAACCAGTTTCGGGTGATGTTGGCTTGATACCAATTGTAACCAACCGTCCCTTTTCCGCTAACTCGTTCGCAAGGTGCAGTGTGGAAAGGAGCGACTCGACATCGAGAATGACGGCATCCGCGCTAAATATAGCCATGACCGCTTGTGGGTCTTTCTTGGCAAGCGTTGCAGCTGCCCATGCGATAGCTGGACCAGAGTTGCGTCCCATCGGCTCACGAAGAATATGCTTTGCTGGCACCATGGGTAGATGTGCCTGCACAAGGTCTGCCATACTGCGTCCTGTAACAACCCATGATCGCTCCGGTGTAGTCAACGATGCGACGCGAGCAAGTGTTTCCTGAATCATACTATTGCCGCTTGGAAGCGGAAGAAACTGCTTAGGAAATGTTGGTGTGCTGAGGGGCCATAAGCGCGTGCCACTACCACCAGCCAAAATAACTGTATTCAAATGGTTCATTTATATACAATCCTCTCATAATAAATAGTTTCATAGTTCTGTTTGTATTGTACACGTCTCACGAATTTATAACGAGCGAATTACGATATGAGGATTGTATAGGCGTTTTGGTATGCTGTCAATCAGGAGATAGATGCTCTCTACGATTTTCTCCTTGACATACTATAGGGGGGTATAGTATACTAGGTATGGGAACACTGAGTGGATGAAAGGAGTTTTTTATGGAGCCATCATTAAATGAGCAAAAGACACAAGAGGTATTAGATCGCTTGGCCCGCATCGAAGGCCAGATACGAGGGGTGAGCAAGATGATCCAGGAACAGCGACCTTGCGATCAGGTCCTCGTGCAAGTAATGGCTGCTCGTGCTGCGCTGGAAAAGGTTGCCGCCACCGTTGTCTCATCTGGTATCGATGAGTGCTTAGCTTTACCACCAGAACAGGCTCGTGAGAGAATTCATCGAAGCATCCAATTATTCACGAAAGTGTAAACAATTCCTGTTCACATTTGCTTTATGAGAGAGTGTTTAAACACTTGGTACTAAACTTACTCGAATAGAGGTAACTGGGTACGACTCTAAGGCACAAGTTTTTTTGTTTTACATGTACCCTACGGGGGTAGGGTAAAAATTATTAGAAAGAAGGAGAAAGTTATGTTCGAGCGATTCTTTGGAGGCAAGATGATGAACTCAGGCGAGACTACTGAAACTGATGTGGTAGGCGCACGAAAGCTTCAGCAAGAGGGAGCACAGCTTATCGACGTGCGGGAGCCATATGAGTTTTCGTCTGGTCATGCAAAAGGGGCGAAAAACATTCCGTTAGGCCAACTTGCTCAACGCTTGAAAGAAATTCATCAAGACAGAACGGTCCTGGTTATCTGTCAGAGTGGCAATCGGAGTAGGTCGGCACAAGGGTTACTGCGGCGTCAAAACATCGCGGATGTTCGCAATGTACGAGGTGGCACATCTGCTTGGCGTGCTGCCCAACTTCCTATGGAGTAGATATGATGGGACAAGTGATTATTCCTCTTATCTTTGGAGTTCTTGTGGGTCTCGCACTAGGCTTAATTGGAGGTGGTGGGTCGATTCTGACCGTTCCCATTCTTGTCTATATCCTTGGTGAGAGCGTTCATCTGGCAACGGGAACAGCATTGGCGATTGTGGGAGCAAATGCCTTGCTTGGTGCATGGGAACATGGACGAGCTGGACGTATTCATCTTCCAATTGCACTATTCTTCGGAGGGGCAGGAATCGTTGGTGCCTTCGTTGGAACGTGGTTTAATCACTTGGTTTCTGACCGTATCATTTTGTTTGGGTTTGCAGTCCTGATGTTTATTGCTGCATTCGCAATGCTACAGCTACGCTTGACCAAACGGCAGGTGACACAATATCAGCATGCGTGGTCTTGGCAGGTGCTTGGAACAGGAGTATTAGTTGGTGTATTAACAGGATTTTTTGGCGTTGGCGGTGGATTTCTCATCGTTCCTGCCCTTGTGCTGATACTAGGTTTACCCATGCGTTTGGCGGTAGGCACATCCCTCGTTGTCATTGCCATTGATGCTGCCGCCGCCCTTATTGGGCATGTCCGTTTTGGAGGTATCGATCTTCTGGTAACGTTACTTTTTGTGGTAGGAGGAGCGGTTGGCTCGGTTCTTGGTAGTCGAGTGAGTACCCGATTGGATGAACAGCGTTTACGTACTGGTTTTGCTGTTCTCATTGTACTGGTTGCGCTCGCAGTGATAGTACGTACTTTCCTTGGGAGCACTGCAACCATTTGAGAAACTCTCTCTTGAGACGGAGAAAATGATGTATATCCAACAGTTTTTTGTTTCTGGTTTAGGCCATGCTAGTTACCTCATTGGCGATGAGAGCGTAGGCGAAGCCGCCATCGTTGATCCTCGACGTGATATTGATGAGTATCTCACAGTCGCTCGCGCTCAAGGATTTTGTATCACGCATGTCTTTGAGACGCATCTACATAACGACTTTGTTTCGGGAGCGCGTTCACTTGTTGCAGTCGCAAATGCACTACATCATGTGCCTGCTGGTGCTCAAGCTACCTATCCTCATATCCCTATACATGAAGGAAGCGAAGTATCTCTAGGTCAGGTTGTCATTCGAGCATTGGAAACACCTGGGCATACACCTGAGCATGTAAGTTATGCAGTTATTGATACAAATCGTGCTGATGTGCCAGTAGCACTTCTCACTGGCGGTGATCTTCTGGTAGGTAGTGTAGGTCGGCCTGATTTATTGGGACCAGAGATGGCGGCGATACTTGCACCTGCTCTTTATCACTCGTTACATGACAAACTGTTGACGCACGCGGACTACGTTGAAATCTATCCTACACATGGGGCGGGGTCATTGTGTGGACGAGGTATCAGCGCGAAGCGTACCACGACAATCGGTTATGAGCGGCTTTTTAATCCTGCTTTACAGCATAACACGGAAGATGCATTTGTCGCCCATGTCCTCGCAGGTGATCCCACCATTCCGGCCTATTATGCCAACATGCGTCTCATCAATCAGCAAGGCCCAGCCCCTTTGATGAGTCCACCACTGCCCAAGCCAATGACTCCTCATCAGGTAGAGCATGCACTTGGACATGGTGCTGTCATTTTAGATGCACGCGAACCCGCCGCTTTTGGTGGTGCTCATGTGCCAAGGTCAATAAGTATCGGTCTTACGCCTCTTTTCAGTACGTGGGTTGGTTCGCTCGTTGCCGCAGATATTCCCCTGATTCTGATCGTTTCCAACGATGCTAACTATGAAGAAGCTACAACACAACTGAGGCGCATTGGATATGCGGATCCTCTCGGCTACCTGATGGGTGCTATGAGTGGATGGACAGAGGCCGGTTTTCCTGTTTCATATCTGAATCAAGCCACCGCTTCCACTTTGCATGAAACACTTGGTAGCGAGAAGGATGCTATCCTGCTAGATGTCCGTACTCAAGGAGAGTGGCAGGATGGTCATGTGCCTAGCGCACTACATATTCCACTAACAGAGCTTTTGCAGAGATTAGAAGAAATTCCCACCCAACCATTGATGGTCATGTGTGGGTCGGGTTATCGCTCAACCATTGCGAGTAGTCTTCTCTTGCGTGCTGGTTTCGATAGAATAACCAACATCATCGGGGGAATGAGTGCGTGGACGAAGGCAGGGTATCCAACTACGACAGAGAAAGAATGGGAAGCGTGAAACAAATGTCTCCAATGATAGCAGCTTTCAAGCGGCAACCATTGGAGGTGGAATAGGTTCTCCCAACTCTCTTGCATCATCAATCCACAACTCGATAACTTCAAGCGCATTTTTTATGGCTTCTTCGTATGTTTTACCATGAGTTCTACATCCTGGAAGTTCAGGAACATTGACAATATAGATATCGTCTCTTGGGTCCCATTTAATGACCATCGAATAGTGCTGAGGATTCATAAGTCTTTACCTACC
>CAXTWV010000001.1:60742-64639 GCA_964248005.1 uncultured Ktedonobacteraceae bacterium
GGTCCCATTTAATGACCATCGAATAGTGCTGAGGATTCATAAGTCTTTACCTACCTTTCTCAAGGCATCTCGAACATCATCAATTTGATATTGTTGAGCATCCCTTCCAGAAAGTGCAACGCGAAGTTCAGGAAATGCAGGATGTTTCCACATCGTATGACTTCCCTTAGCTGACCGAGAATAAAAGCCTGCTTTGGAAAGAGCTGCTTTCAGCTTTTTAATTTTAAGTGGCACTATTATACAGGTTCTTTCTACAATGATAACATAAAAACGAAAAAGTATCATTTCTATTGTTGAGGCTATCATAACATTTTTGCATAGATGAGTAAAGATTATTTTGCTGTTGCAATACATTTTCCCTTTTTGCGTCTTTAGACATACGAATGGTCAAAACTAGTTTTTGATGATAGAAATAAAAAGGGATGATGTATGTGGCAACTACTTTTCTCGACGCTTCGTCGGCAACGCGGCAACACGCTTTTAGCAGGTGGAGGCTTTTTCCTGGTAGCTTGCACGCTTATTTTGCTCACCGCGACAACACAAGGCACAGTCATACGGGCCAATCAGATTATCAGTCAGAACTGGCGACCAGCATACGATCTTGTGGTTCTGCCAGCACAAGCACGGATACCCACAGGAAAGTCTCTTCCTGCCGATTTTATCGCAGGCAATGGCGGCGGTATCAGTATGCAGCAGTACCAACAAATCCAGCAGCTAGCAGGCGTCGAAGTTGCAGCCCCTGTCGCCTATCTTGGCTATGTTCAGATTCCTTCACCAGAAATGGGTTTCGCGCCTGATCGTTTACCAGATGGCTACTATCAGGCGGATTGGACACTTACCGCTTCTAACGGCAAACAAAGCTTTGTGGAAAGACACGAAAGCTTTGTTTATGATGTGACTACATCTTGCCCTGATAACACTAGCCCTGCGCAAATGGACGCGCTAGCGAGAGCACATATTCTGCAACCCAATTCTAACTGTGGCTTTAACAGTGGGTATGCACCACAAACCTTCCAAAGTATAGATACAGGTCCTTTTCTTCTCACTGCAATTGACCCTACGGCAGAGAATCGGCTGGTACACCTCGATCAACATATTACGAATGGGCGTATGCTTACAAGTCAGGACACCCTCCAAAAAGATGTAAACTTTACAAGTATACCAACATATCAAGTTCCACTTCTTTTACAACAGCAGCTATCAGGGCAGACCAATCTACACGTCACCCTCAAACGCTTGACCTCACAATCTATTGAACCACAACAAGTGTTGAAGCAAGGTGGTGCTTCCTATCTTACACATCTGCCAAATCAACAAACCATCCTCTCACAGAATGCTCCAACACTCCAAAACAGCCTTATCAATGTTAGCAAGCAAGGATATGTACCACAATTATATTGGGATGGACACTCTTGGCAAGCCATATACGCCCTGAGTGGCTTTACCGGCATTTCGTTTCTTTACCAGCCTTCTGGTCTTACCTATCAACCTACGACTGCCCCCAATGGACAGTCGAGTGCTGCTTACAAGGTCGTTCCGAGCAACACACAGCATCTACCAGCAGCATCAAAATCTGCTCAGCTTATACCAGAACTGGCACCTTCCGATCAGCAAGGACCAGAGGGTGCGTTCCGCACGCTTACGCCGCTACATATCGCTGAAACACAGCAACCGCCCCTCTACACGAGTGCCTTCTATGAAACACAGTTTGTCGGTCAATTTACCAATGCGTCAATTTCGAGCCAGTTTAGCAACCCACTCAACTGGCTCCCAGAGACAACCTATGCATCACAGCCTGTTCAACTACGTTATGATGCTCAGGGACGCCCCGTCCCATCCACACCTATCTATCCGACCACAAACCCTGCCGGTTTCACACTGCAACCACCCGTAGCTTTGACCACGCTTGCCGCCGCCCAGCGTATTATGGGTGAGAAGAGTATCAGCGTTATTCGTGTACGTGTGGCAGGCGTGAGTAGCGCAAATGAGGCTAGCTGGAATAAAGTAGCTCAGGTTGCACAGCGGATTCATCAGACGACAGGACTACGTGTGCTCGTGACGCTTGGCTCATCGCCTCAACCTACACTTGTCAATGTTCCAGGGCTTGCTAAGGGGCAAAATGGTTCAACACGCTCAATCGCGCCACTTGGCTGGGTACAGGATTCTTGGATTTATGTTGGTGCAGATGTTATCTATCTTGCTCAATTAGGTTCAACACGCGTTCTTTTTCTAGGTGCAATTTTGCTTGTCAGCCTGGGCTATCTCATCGTGACATTTAGTGCGCTCGCAACCGCGCAGCGTAAGGAGTTTGCGGTGCTTAGCGCGTTAGGTTGGCGACCTTGGGAACCTATTCGCTTGTTTCTAGGACAAGTATTTTTCCTTGCACTAGTGGGCGGCATTGTTGGTATTAGAGTTGCATCGCTTATAGCTGTGCTATTCGGAGCCATGCCCATCTTGCTTGTCGTCATCTGGACACTCCCTGTTATGCTGCTACTTGGTCTGCTGAGCGTCCTTTCTCCTCTCTGGCAAGTATGGCATATCCAACCCGCCGAGGCATTACGTGTACACGCTCCTGTTCCTCGCTCTAGCAGGTTCAGCAACTTACGACCTTCTCTCTCGTCACTGCTGCCGCCACTCGTCGCACTATCATTGAGCAATCTCACCCGTTTACGCCTACGTGCTGTTATTGCCATTGGAAGTGTCTTCTTCTCTGCATTGTTGCTTACCCTTCTATTTAGCGGTCTTCTCGCGTTTCGCCAGACCTTACAAGGAACACTTCTAGGCAATTATGTTTTGCTACAAACACAACTACCACAAATCGCAGGTGCCATATTCACGGTACTTTTGACATTTCTTAGTGTCGCCGACCTTTTACTTTTACAAGTTCGTGAACGCCAAGAAGAGATCGGGTTACTGCGTGCCGTTGGATGGCGACCAGTTTTTGTGCAGCGCATGTTCATCCTGGAAGGTCTCTCGCTTGCTTTCTGCGGTGCTTTACCGGGTGTGCTCGTTGCCCTTTTGATACTGACCGCGCAACACACGGTGCAGGGAGCTATTCCGTCACCACTGATCGCGCTGAGTTCCTTACTAGCGATGTTGCTGATTGGTGCATTCGCAACTCTTCCTGCTATACGTATGGCTGAGCGTATGCAAGTGGCTGAGGTATTACGGGCTGAGTGACGCTTTTGAACAAGAAACAGTATGCCTTCTTCAATGAACTGTATCAGCAATATTACCTACGCGTGCTAGCCTATTTTCGCTTTCGCGTTGGCAAGGGAGATGTCGCGGAAGACTTGACCTCACTGGTCTTTGAACGCGCACTCACGCATATCGCCGACTTGCACGTACCAGAGGCGGCTGCAGCGTGGCTCTTTCGTATCGCGCAAAACTGCGCCCATGACTATTTTCGGCGACAAAGACCAGAGGTGTCATTGGAGGAGTTAGCAATTGCTGAACAACCGAGGGAACGTTCGCTAGAAGAGCAAGTCCTTGCTGACGAAGAACGGCGTAATTTACTTGTCCATGTGAGTCATTTATCTGAACGCGATCAAGAGATTATCGGTTTGAAATTTGTAGCACATCTCACAAATCGACAGATCGCGCGTGTACTCAACATACCGGAGGGAACGGTCGGTTCGTTGCTCTATCGTATACTTAGCAAATTGCGGAATGCATTGCATGAGGAAGGAGGTAATTCTTGAAGAGGCACGATGATGACTACGATGAGATATGGCTTGCAAAATTAGATGCTATTGTCGCGGGAAGTGAAACACCTTCACAAGAAGATGACGAGTTGCTGCATGTAGCAGCAAAGCTAGTGGACGCGTTGTCGCCGCTCAACAAGCTTGAAACGCCGCGTAGACACAACCTGAATCCCACAAGCAAAAATCCACAGCC
>CAXTWV010000002.1:0-51293 GCA_964248005.1 uncultured Ktedonobacteraceae bacterium
GTCTAATTCATTACACACTCGTCCCGCATCGCACGCGGGACGAGTGTGTAATGAATTAGACCCCTACAACCAATACTTCAAGGGTGCGAGGACCGTGTACACCTTCGACTCTGCTTAACTCGATATCAGACGTTGCTGATGGACCAGAGATAAAGGTCAGTGGTTGTCGCCGAGTACGAACGGTGCCTTCAAGTTGCTGAATGGCTTCTGGCACAAGGCTCACAATCTGCTCTTCCCAAATGAGGCACAGCGCGTAGTCGGGTAACAGCGTTAGCACACGCCGCCCTTGCAGCTTGCCACCATCAAGCACAATCGTCCCCGTTTGCGCGATACCCACTGCACAACCAGTAAGTACACCATCACTGTTATCAAGTTGCTCATATGTAAGCGGCACATCAGCATCACTCAGTATCTCAATTCCTTCGGGCAACCATACTGAAGGTAAATCAGTTGGAACCACGAGACGATGAATAGAACGAGCGGAACAACAAGCGGCGATGGCTGCTGGCAACACACGATCTTTCACGCGATGCACAACAGCCTTGTAGTCTGTCACACGTTCGATAAAACGCTCGATACGTTCTGCACTAGATTCAGTATCATGATGTCGATAGCTTCTCTCCACAAAAATCTCTTGTGGCTGTTCATCTCCTGGGACATCACGAAGCGCTACGTGGATACGTTCAAGCATGCTCTCGCGTGCCGTTTTCTGCTTGTTCCTTCGGCTCATAATTTTCCCCTTGTGTAGTCCGACGTGCTTGCCACCACTCACGAAAACTCTGCTGTGGAATACTTTGCAGGTCACGTAGTGCTGTCCAACCTGCCAGTGGTCCTGGTAGTTGCTCAATGACACCATGATGTACGAATGGTAACTGTCCGACTTGAGCGAGTTTTTGCGCACGCTCGTAACGGCTTCGATTGCCAAATGCATACGCGACCATTTTCATTGCCGCCGCTTCCGGGTCCAAACGTCCGAGGAGTGTGTGTTGCTTATGCCGTACCACTTGCCCACGTAGGTGAAGCAGCACTTCGGGAATATTGATCTTGACGGGACATACTTCGTAGCACGCACCGCAGAGCGTCGAAGCATAGGGCAAAGAACCCGCTTGTTCGACGCCTAACAATTGAGGTGTAAGAATCGCGCCAATCGGACCTGGATAAACAGATGAGTAGGCATGTCCACCCGTCCGCGCATAGACAGGGCAAATATTCAGGCAGGCACTACAACGAATACAGTTGAGAGTTTGCCGCCCAACAGTATCAGCGAGCACCTTCGTTCGCCCATTGTCGAGCAACACCAGATGAAACTCTTGTGGACCATCACCCTCAGTAACACCTGTCCACAGTGACGTATAAGGATTCATGCGCTCACCCGTTGAGGAACGTGGCAATAGTTGTAAAAAAACTTCGAGGTCTCGCCACGCAGGTATGACCTTCTCAATTCCCATGACGGTCACAAGAACTGGGGGCAGAGTCAAGCACATACGTCCATTGCCCTCGGATTCCACAACACAAATCGTTCCCGTTTCAGCAACAGCAAAATTTGCGCCACTCACAGCAACGGGAGCGCGTAAGAAAATACGACGGAGATGCTTACGTGCGGCCTCTGCTAAGGCGGATGGAGAGTCGGAAATATTCTCGTTGCCTTCCAACATATGTTGAAAGAGTGTGCGTATCTCTGAACGGTTTTTATGAATGGCAGGCACAAGAATGTGTGAGGAATGTTCGCCTGCGAGCTGAATGATAAGTTCTGCCAAATCTGTCTCAACCGCCGTGATATGTGCCTCTGCTAAAGCTTCATTCAGGTGTATCTCGTCGGTGGTCAACGATTTCACCTTGATTACTTCACTCGCATTATGCTTTGTCGCAATCTCAGTAATAATGCGATTCGCTTCCTCTGCATCCTGCGCCCAATGCACATGCCCTCCCGCATGTTGTACCGACTCCTCTAATTGCTGTAAATAAGTATCAAGATGGCGTAATGTTTGCTCTTTAATCGCACGCCCTGCCTCGCGTAACTCCTCCCAATCAGGCATCTCTTCAACAACTGCCGCTCGTTTTCCGCGAATCGTTTGTGTAGCTTTATTCAAGTTGCGCCGCAGTTGTGTATCGGCAAGCGCGGTTTTCGCGGTTGTCTGAAAGAGTGGAAGTGGCTTTCTTCGTCGTGCCTCGGTACTCATAAGTATCCCCTTTCTTGCACTAGAACACATTAGCGAGTTTGTAGCGCAACCGACTCTATAGAGGCGAGTATTTCCGCGATATGCACGATACGCACTCCTGCACGTTGTCGTGAAAGGGCACCACCAATATGCATCAAACATGATGTATCAGCCGATGTACAGACCTCAGCACGGGTATCAAGTACACAACGCAGTTTGTCGCTGAGCATAGCAAGTGATGTGTCGGCATTCTTCACCGCGAAGGTTCCACCAAAGCCGCAACATTCCCGTGCGGAAGGTAGTTCGACCAGATCAATACCTCGTACTGCCCGCAAGAGACGTAGTGGAGCATCACCAACATGCAGTACACGGAGCGAGTGACATGTGGGATGATAGGTGACGCGGTGAGGATAATATGCTCCAACATTTTCTAGTTCAAGCTGATAGACGAGAAATTCAGTCAACTCAAAAACGCGCGGAACAAGTGCGTGTACACGCTTGAGTAATACGGCATCCTGAGAACCCTCTGCTGCCCTCACATACAATTCTCGTACCATACCAACACAGGAGGCCGAAGGAGCAACAACCACCTCGGCATCTTCAAATACATCTACAAAGTGTCGTACCAATGGTAACGCATCATCCTGATAGCCCGTGTTATAGTGCATCTGTCCACAACACGTCTGTTCCAGTTGAAACTCGACGGTATGCCCTAACCGCTCCAACAACTGTACCGTTGCTTGTCCAACATGGGGAAATAATGTATCGTTAAAGCATGTGATGAATAGTGAAATACGCATAGCAACCATCTCTCATTCGGGACTTTTACACGTAAGGTTGCCTCTATTGTATCATCCCTCGTGGAGAGACTAAGTGTCTTTTCATGGCACTTTGATGTGCTATACTACCCTGTAAACAGTACAGCGTATATCTCATCATCTCGAAGGAGCTTTCTTAATGGCACAGGAGCAATTTGACGCAATTATCATTGGAGCAGGACATAACGGCCTTGTCGCGGCAGGCTATCTCGCTCGCGCTGGAAAGAAAGTCCTCGTCTTAGAGCAGCGAGACCGTGTTGGAGGAGCTTGTACACTAGAAGAGCCGTTTCCTGGCTTTACGATGTCACCCTGTGCATATGTCGTCAGTTTGCTTCGTCCTGAAATCATTCGTGACCTGGAACTTCATCGCTACGGCTTCGATGCCTATGTCAAAGACCCACAGATGTTTGTACCCTATCAGGATGGAAACCATCTCTTCTTCCGTGCAAGCACTGAAAAGACTATTGAGGGTATTCGTAAGCTCTCGCCACATGATGCCGAGGCATATCCAAAATTTCTACGTTTTTTTGAGCGTGCCTCCGAAATTCTCAACCCTATTTTGTTAGAGGAGCCACCATCGGTTGCTGATCTTGCGGGACGTTTTCGTGGTGAAGATGAAGAAATTTATCGCTACTTAATGTTTGGCAACCTGTACGACATGCTCGCGGACTATTTTGAATCCGACTATTTACGTGCTGCTTTCGCTGGGCAAGGCGTAATAGGGTCATTTATAGGTCCAAAGACTCCTGGCTCAGTCTACGTAATGTGGCATCATATGTTCGGTGAGGTCAACGGTGAGCAAGGTATGTGGGGCTATGTACGTGGGGGCATGGGCCGTATTAGCTTCGCCATGGCTGCCTCTGCTGAAGCGCATGGGGCCGTCATTCGCACTAATACGCATGTCGCGAAGATACTTGTGCATGATGGCAAGGCCGAGGGCGTGCGCTTAGAAAACGGGGAAGAACTCCGTGCCGCAACCGTGCTTTCTAATGCTGACCCTAAAAGAACATTTCTCCAATTCTGTGCTGATGCAGACCTGGACAAAGATTTCTTGAAACGCATAACACAGTTCAAAACCGACAGTGCAGTCATCAAGCTAAATGTCGCACTGAAAGAGTTACCAAGTTTTCGCTGTTTGCCAGGAACAACGCCCGGATTACAACATGCAGGTTCATGCGAAATTAGCCCAACGCCCGATTGGGTACAAAACGCCTATGAAGACGCAGCCCATGGTGAGCTTTCGCGCAAACCCTATATCGAAGCCTACATGCAATCGGCGACCGACCCTACTATCGCCCCTGCTGGAAAACACACGATTTCAATGTTTTGCCAATACGCCCCCTATCATCTCAAAGGTCGTGAGTGGTCTGATGAAGTCAAACACGAGATGGCAAATCGTATCATTGCGACCATGACTGAGTTCGCCCCAAACTTTTCCGACGCTATCATAGATTACCAAGTACTTAGCCCTGTTGACATCGAACAGCGTTATGGTATGCCAAATGGCAATATCTTTCACGGTGAGATCACACCTGACCAGTTGTTCTCGCTTCGACCAACGCCGGAATGCGCTCGTTATCGTACACCCGTTGAAGGACTGTATTTGTGTGGTTCTGGTGTGCATCCAGGTGGTGGTGTCATGGGTGCGCCAGGGCATAACGCGGCTCAGGCTGTGTTGAGCGATTGGGAAAAACAGTAAAAACCTTAGTTGGTCGCGGTAATGGCATTAATGAATGTTTTTGCGAGGGATGTACATGAACAATGCTACCCTGCAGTGGAAGACTTCTCCAATTCACCCAATTCTTGCTGAAAATGAGGTCCATATCTGGCGAACCTCTCTACACGCTGAAAAATCAGTTCTCTCTACCTTGCAACGTCTTCTCTCAGATGATGAAGTCACAAAGGCTGAGCAGTTTTACTTTGAAAAAAACCGTCAGCATTTTATTGTAGCGCGTGGGGTACTGAGAACATTGCTAAGTCGTTATCTGAACGTAGCTCCAAACTTGCTCTCTTTTACCTACAACATCTACGGGAAGCCTACACTGAGTTCTCCTTTCTGTGAGAGTCATGTACATTTTAACCTTTCCCATTCTCAGGACATAGCTGTTTATGCCTTTGCATACATACGTCAAATTGGAGTTGATGTCGAGTACATGCGCTCCGATATCAACTATGAGCAGTTAGCAGGGTACAGTTTTTCTGCTCGTGAGCAAGCCACATTGTCTGCTCTTCCTCAAGCTTTGAAACAGCAAGCTTTCTTCAACTGCTGGACGCGCAAAGAAGCGTATATAAAGGCGAGAGGAACAGGGCTTTCACTTCCCCTCGATCTGTTTGATGTTTCACTGCAGCCCGGAGAGCGTGCTATGCTCCTAGCAAGCCGAGAAGATTCCCAAGAAACGACACGTTGGTCGCTGCAAGAGTTTTTCCCTGCTCCTAGCTATGCGGGAGCGATTGCCGTTGAAGGAAGCGAGTGGCATGGACATTACTGGCAGTGGCATAATGCGGATGACCTACAAAAATAGATATCCCTGTTATAGGTATTTCTTCCTATCTTGGATGCTATTCCTACTCTTTCCAAGAGAGCTACAAATATGAGCAGTTTCTCCGATGCGCTACATAGCAGTAGACAGTTATACTTCACAAGGATACATACTCTATAGGCTCAATAACCCTCAGTACTTATGTAACAGGAAACAAAGTTCTGGCTGATGGAAAGGAGAACTGGTGTTTGAATCTTTTCTTTTGCATGCTTCATTTATAACACCCACAACTCCTGAAAAGACTGTTGAGTATTCGCCTCATGATCGAAATTTCCCCAGTTTTTCAAAAGAGGATATTGAACTTGTGAACAAAGTTAGTTAGGAGTAGAGTGCTCATGAGGGAACGTGAATTGCACGTTGTTATTGGTGCAGGCATTGCAGGTTGTACTGCTGCAATCATGAGGCGGCTTGCAGGGTATGAAGTTATTATTTTAGACAAAGCCAGAAGTAGTGACCCCCAGATATATCCCACTTGTACAGAAACAAGCTGTGTTGTGAGTGAAAATCACAGTGGTGCTGAGTACCCCTACGACTCAAAAAGTACGACCGATTGTTTAGATGGTCGTATCGCAAACGCACACTTTTTTCCAGATTTTATTTACGCTGGTAAGACTCATACACGCATTCTCGCGTCAGCAAGCATGATACAAGCAGGAGAAGATATAAGGCAGCAATGTCGAGAAACCTTAGAAACAATTACGAAGCATTATGCACAACGTGTCAAGGAAGACCCTAATAATTATGTATTCGGGAATCCAGAGAGCATTTGTGACGAACTAGACAAGTTTGAAGGTGTAAATGATGTAGCAGCAGCATTCACAACTCCCCAACGCGGATTGAATCCTGTCTACGTTGCTGCGCTCTTAGAAGCTGAAATCAAACGCCTAGGCATCGAATTTCGGCAGGGCCATGAAGTTACTGATATTGAAAAGAAAGGGGACGGTATGATGACCGTCCATTTTCTTGACGAGTCGGGGCATCGAGAAACGATACACGCAGATCAGGTATGTATAGCTGCTGCAGGACGCGGTTTCCAACTCGCTAAGAAGCTGAACCCGACGCTAGACTTACCCCAAATCTATTTTGCGTTACGCCAAATATCGTTCGCAAGCTTACCACAAGGTACCCCTAAGACCTATACATGTCTGAAGTTAGAGGATCAGTATGGGGGGATGCTGAGTCCAATGAACCAGGAATGCGCGATGATTTATCATCCGCCCGCCGCACATATTGAGCTAGCACTTCTAAACTCTGAAAGCGGCGAAGTGCCAACCTCATTTCCTCAAAACTTGAACGATGGACACCCTGAGCTTGAACAGCGCACGCAACGAACGTTGCACAAACTGAAAGAGTTTTATCCAGAGCTGAAACATGCCGAAACGCTCAGTTCACATCTCAAGATTGCTATCAATACTGTAGCGGTGTCAAGAGTGCGTAGAAACATGCCTGTCTTTCAAGTGGTCCCCGGCTGTACAATGATCGTTCTACCAAAATGGACAATGGCAGTAGTCAACGCAAGGAAAGATCTCGCGCTAGCGTTAGATCATTCAGTGCAACGAGGTCCCTTTACCGAAGCTCGTAAAGCAGCTGTTGTGCAGCAAGCTATCAAGCATACCTTACACGTACCAGAAAGCTGGAAGGAAGATTTTTCGACCTTTCTTACCATTGCGTCGCAACACGCACATAATATGCGTTTGCCAGCGTCAATCATACATCCAATGAACATCGAGAATATGCAGTCTTTACGAGTAGAGGTTCCGACCGGCGTTTAGCTCGCGATGAAGCTTCTAAGTAAACTATATGATAGTACTGCTCTGTGTAATATGCGGGTGACCGCTATTAAGTAGTGCAAGTAGTCAACCTGAGAGGAGACACAGAAGATGACACCACCTATGGCAAGAAGGATCAGCAGTTTTGGAACGACGATCTTCACCGAGATGAACACGCTAGCTGCTGCGCATAATGCTGTCAACTTATCGCAGGGTATGCCCGACTTTGCTGGACCAGAGTTTGCCAAGATTGCAGCAATCAAGGCCATCAACGCGGACCAAAATCAGTATGCACCGGTGCCTGGTATTCTTCCGCTTCGGAAGGCGGTCGCAGCTACCTATGCACGTGATTATAGAGTAGAGGCTGATCCAGTGACGGAAGTGACTGTGACCTGTGGTGCATCTGAGGCCATCTTTGATATCATCATGGCGATGGTCAACCCTGGTGACGAGGTGATTGTCTTTGAACCAGCCTATGACGCCTACATTGCGGATATTATTATGGCAGGAGGCACCCCACGCTACGTCACATTAAGGCCACCGGACAGTAGCAAGAGTGACTCAGAAAATGCGAGTTGGACCTTTGATATCGCTGAACTGCGTGCGAGTTTCAACAGCAAGACACGGGCTATTTTAGTGAATACACCGCATAACCCGACGGGCAAGGTGTTCACTCTCGCTGAACTCCAAAGCATTGCAGAACTTTGCCGAGAGCATGATGTCCTGGTCATTGCTGATGAGGTATACGACCGACTAGTGTTTCAGGGCAAACATATAGCAATCGCGTCCCTTCCTGGTATGTGGGAGCGCACAGTAACAGTCAATAGTGCGGGGAAGAGCTTCACCGTTACAGGGTGGAAGATCGGCTACGCCATTGCTCCTGCACCATTGACAGACGCGATTCGGCGTGTGCATCAATTCGTGAACTTTGCAATCGCAACGCCACTTCAAGCGGCAGTCGCGGAGGCACTAGAACATGCTTCGCAGTCCGATCACTACCACGAGTTACGCGAATTCTATGCTGTGCGCCGTAAACTTCTCATAGATATTCTTAACAGGTCTGGCATGGTTGTTGCACCCCATGAGGGCACATACTTTGTGATGGCTGACGCGCGGTCCTGGGGTTTCTCTGATGATGTCAGCTTATGCCGATATCTCACGATTGACGTAGGGGTAGCTGCAATTCCGCCATCAGCGTTTTATGGCGATCCGAAGCGAGCACCAGTAATGGCACGCTTCTGCTTTGCCAAAAATCTAGCTACACTTCAAGCATCCGCTGATAAGCTTACAAGTATGGCTTTAAAGGGGAATATGCTGTCTCCAGCATAGTGTCTTTTATATATAATACAGCGAGTGGAAACGAGAGATTTTCTACGACTTACAGCTGATTCGCTCTCAATGTGCGGATCAGCTGTATAGTTTTTCTAAGACATGGTTCAAATCAATGTGACACTTTGAACAATCTAGGTAATCCCGAATAAATTCTGAGGCCGCTCAGGAAGCCATCTCATAAATTAAATGTGGTAGTTTGGCTTGTTCAAACTTGTCACATTGATTTACGCTTAATTTGAACCATGCTTAAGGAGTACTAATTTGCTTTCTAAACCCTTCTCATGAGAGACGTAATTAACAGAATTATCACTTTTTCTTCCATTTTCATTTCCTGTTCTAGTGCTCCTTAAGCCTCAATATCTTTACAATACAACCACATAACCAGTATAATCCCAGTATAGCTTTGAAAGGGGAAGTAATGATGGGTGAGCGGATAAAGGTATTCTTTGCAGCATGCCTCTATTATAGCGGGCTAGTAAAGCTTGCTCGTTGTTGGATGCAACGCAAAAGGCAACGCCTGATTATCCTCAATTATCACGGTGCAACTGGAGGAGATTTGCGGAGTCACCTACTCTACTTACGGAGCCACTACCGTATGTTACATCTTGAAGAAGCTCTTGAAGAACTTTATACCTCTAAGGTGACAGGACGGGTGAGTGATCGGCGCACTCCTCTGGTATTGACGTTTGACGATGGATACCGCGATAACTATACCCATGCCTTTGCACTTGCGCGTGAGTTGCGAGTTCCTATCACTATTTTCCTGGTTCCCGGATACGTGGACAGCAGCTCGCCCTTTCCGTGGCTAGAGGGAAAACGCTTAGCGTCTCGTACAGAGGTGAACAGCATAGCTTTTGAGGGGCATACTTACAACTTGGAGCATCTTAAAGAACGCAACCTCCTTGCAAAGGTACTTGACTATCATTTGATTCATGCGAAATCTGTTGAGGATCGTGAAGTCTTCCTGATGGATATGCGTAGAGCATTAGCTGTACCTCTCTCTCTTACACCAGAAGAGGAGTCAATGCTATCATTGACATGGAATGAGATACATGAGATGGAAGAAAGTGGATGGGTCTCATTCGGAGCACATACGATGCATCATCCAATGTTAGCAAACCTGGAAAATCCTGCTGAGGTATATCACGAAATTGAACAGTGCCGTACTCTGTTAGAGCAGAAGCTTGATCATCCTATGCGTATCTTTGCATATCCTTTTGGGCAACCGGAAGAGGTTGGTGATGAGGGGCCGCGAGCAGTAAAAACTGCGGGCTATGATTGGGTAGTTACAACGGTATATGGTATCAATACTCCTCAAACTGACCCGCACAAACTCCATCGCATCTATGGAGATGTCAGTAGGCATTGGCTAGTGATGGCTACTCAAGCTTCTGGCGTAGTGGACCGATTAATGATGAGTGTGCTGCAAAAACGCAGGTGATGCTGTAAGATTGGTACTACTTTAATTGATTTAAAGGTGTTATGAACATAAAGCATAGTACTCATATATCTATTCTAATTATCATATTTGGAGTATTAATATTTATTTTACTTTCTCCCATATCTCAGCTTAGTAATACCATCTTCTCCAAACAGACTACTACAAATAAATATCTATTCGGTACATTAGAAACAGCTAATGGCAGTATTTTTGATACATTAGGGTTAAGTTACACCGATATTGCCAAAAAAGAGCATTCTGCTGGTGTTGCTGTCTCACAGATAACAATCGCTTGGAAAGACTATGAAACTTCGGATGGAGTATTTGATGAAAGCTTGCTAGCTTCTATAGCAAGTAATATCAATACCTTCCTCCGAGCGGGTCAAAAAGTTGATGTGCAACTAGCTATTCATTATGTTCCTTCCTGGGTAATGCACATTCCTGATGCCTCTTATGTAAACCAATATGGAGTTATTGCTCCTCAATCTGAGGGTTATGATGATCCCAATTACGTCTTTAATGCCACATTAAGACAAAAGGCTCAGAACTTTGAAACACACGCGCTACAACATCTTAATGCACAGGTGGGATTAAAGCATATTTGGGATTTTAGAGTTGATGGAGGAGATGGAGGAGAGGCGAATTATAGTCCTTCTGATGATGGACAGAGGCACACCAATAGTTATTGGGCATATGATCGTAATGCCCAGGGGATGAGGAATAATTTGCCATCTGGGATCAGAACGACACCTTTTCCAGACTGGCGTCCGGGGCAAAAAACGTACAAAGGTCGACCTTTTACCAACTCCCAAGTACAGCAATGGTATGATTGGTATTTTAATTCCCGGATGAACTACTACAACTGGCAAATTGCTCTCTACAGGAATGCTGGTTTCAGCAATTATCTGACTCTTCAGACTCCTGGCTTGGGTACGCGTCCAGATGAGTATATGAATAATATTCATAGTTATCTTGATGGAAGTGGTGATCCAAACGGTACTATGAGCCGAGCAGCAGTTTGGCAAAATCTCTATCCCTCACTCACTCATAAAACTAATATCATAGCTTACATTTCATCGTTGGCTGATTCTAGTTCGCAATCAGGGCATGATATTTGTCAGGCAAGAGATGCTCGTGTTGCTTTTAATACTGATGAATCTGTCGATAATTGGGGAGCAGTAAGATATATCAGTTATATCGCCGATAAGTATGGTTTTCTTAAGGGAGGAGAAAATCCTGGATATGACCCAAATAACAGTTCTGACTATGGTGTTGCTATGATGAACAAAGCCGCTAGAGAGATGGCAACCTGCGGGTTAATCGGAATGTTTTGGGCTCATGATGAAAGGTTGTACACTACGACTAATACTCCACACTCTAATATAGTTACCCTCGCTGATTATGAACAGGTCATTAAGCACTATAACTATTAATATTGTTCGAGTGAGTACAGCAATTTCTTTAAGTATAATTTTGCTCTTTCAAAACTACCGCCGGACCATTATTTTTAATTTGGTAGACAATCAGGTGCTTTTTCGCATCAGTCCACAAGAACTGTGGTTCAAATTCTGCAATCTTTTTACATTCTGACAATTGACAAGTACTATTCCATACAAAATAATAGTTAATATGGTTTTTTCTTAACTCCCTTTGTAGTTCTTCATCTGTAATCTTTTGTTTTGTTGCTCCATAATATTTGCTATCCAAAAAATAAGCGTAAGACAATGTTAAGCCCCAACTATTAGTTGAATCACCATCATCATTGGATGCAATATTGCCTTTCACATGGTACGTTGTTTGCAATTGTTGACTTGTCATATAAATATCTGTATCCTCATTTTCATGCATGACAAGCAGAGCTACAGGATAGAGCCAAAAAGAAAGAAAGACGAACAGGAAAAGAAACTGTCGTAGTTTGGCATTTCTAAAAAAAGCAAGAGGAGGAGTATGTACATAATATGCACAGAGCAAAAGGAGGAGTATGGCATCGAGCCACAAAAATCGTGCTTCGATATGCAATAGCTCATAACCAGCAGTATATATGAGCATCGTTGTGAGCGAGTAAAAAAATACTAATTGGAGTTTCTCATCATTCTGGCTTTGAGTATATTGAAATAATCGGCTCCAAAGCCTTGACCTAGTCTGCTGAATATTCGTTTTCGCTTTGCGGAAGTGCTGGCTAAAATAGCGAATGCTGTAATGCAGGAGTATTATAGCTGAAAAAAGTGAGAACAGTTCAAAATAATACAGTGTCCTAAACATATTTTCGCCAGTATGAGCTATTTGATAGGTTATCCAAGCACCTAATGATGGAGATTTTTCATAGTCGATAGTAAGGTAAGAAGGATCATCCCAAGCACTTACCGCAGTAGGATAAGGAAGAGGTAATAGTCCTTGATAGAGCACTGGTTGACCTCGTGATCCAAAGCTATCAAATTTCATATTGTACGTTCCTGAGCTTGAAATCGTAAAGCGGTGATATTCGTTGCTTATGCTATAAATCCAAATCCCACTAAGTACCAGAAAAATGATTAGTCCAAAAGTATATTTTAGCAAAACATTTCTTCGTTCCTGACGAGTCTTCCCTTTTAGGTAGTAGATAAAGTTAAAAAGCGAAAAGTGAGCTATGAAAAAATAAAATCCATAACTTTTACTAAAATATAAAAGAGCTCCAAGAAACCCTATAACAAATCCATCAGTCGGTTTCTTGTTATAATCAGCAACAAAGATATAATATAAATAGCATAGCACTACACAGAGAAAAAAAAGATCAGCACTCGCCGTACTAGCAAATGTAAAAGATAAAAGTATTGGTATCGTGGAAAGAGATATAAGCAATCTTACTTTTTCATTTAATACGAATCGGTAAGAAAGTTTTATTATAGCAATAAAAGTAAAAAGACTAATAATCAAAGATGCTATCTTATATGCAAATAATGGTTGGAACTTCACCAATAAAAAAGGAACTAACAACCAGGAAATAAGCGGTGCCCAAAATCCATTTACGGCACCACGAAAATCTCCTATTGCATAAAGATGTGCAATGTTGATATACGAAATATCATCTGGACTGATCTGGAATTGGTATAAAGGAAATAAAAGCATTTCTAAACAAAAATAGGCAAGTAAGATTCTGTTGGAAAAGTTATGCATAAGCTGTTGTAATACGACGTATCCCTTATGGAATGGAGCTTTATTCATTATAAATTTTTCCATCAAATTTGCCTCTACTTTATCTTGAAGCCTTGCAGTAGTCATCCACCTTCAGGTTCTAGAACTTCATCTTTCATGAACAGTAACCTGCGTTATTTACGTATATCCTGAGGAACCGCTTTGGGGCCTTCCAGCACCTTCCGGTCGTTCAAACTGAAAGCGACGAGCAATGCAAGTACAAGAGCTACGTTGGTAATAAGTACGGCTTGCACCACCTGGGCGATAGTGTTATGATGCCAAACAATGATTCCTGTCTGTAACACACATGCTAGGAAGATGATGAGCACGAAGGGGCGATTACCAATAGCAAGAAAGTAGTTTATGATAACAATCGAGACAGAAAGCAACAGCATTGCCATACCATAAAGTGCTAACTGTCCAGCGATTGCTACAAATGCTTGACCAAACAAGAGTCTCGTCATAAACACAGGGGCGAGGTAGAACGTGGCTTCGACTGCTGCTGAAAGTATTAAAACGCCAAGAATAGCCTGTATTACAACATGTTTATGCGGCTCACGCTGCACGTAGAGTGCCGCCACTCTCGGAAACATGACCGTGGCGACACTAGTGGTGATGAACACTATTATCCTGCCGATTGTAGCTAATGCAGCATACAATCCTACTTCGCGTGCGTTTAGGAAATGACTTGCAAGAACAGTATCACTGCTACCGAGGAAAACTAGACCTCCGGCGGCAATGGAGGCAAGGAGCGAATAGGACCACAGAGACCGTAGTGAGCCAATGGGTGTTCGTGGTCCTGTTAGAACTTTTCGTAGAGGCTGAAGGCTAATAAGATAGACTAGTAGCGCACTCATCACAATACCAAGTATCGCACCATTGACACTAAGACCCACAAGCACGAGGCCAACAGCGAGTACTAGACGAAGGAATGTTGACAGAAGCGCGATTGCAGCGTACCAACCGAAGTACTGTAGCCCTTGTAGTATTCCCTGGTTCAGGGGCATTACGAACGAGACAATGAACATAAAGCCAAGGATGATGATTCCCTGCTGCGAATGAAGGTGAAAAAAGGAGGCCATGTAGGTGCTTGTAGCAACAAAGATTGCAGTGACCACAATGCCAATCCCGAGGAGTATGATGGTGAGGCGCCTGATGAAGTCATTCAGATGTGAATGGTTAGTGGACAAAGAGGCAGCATACTTTGTGGACACGGTGGCGATGATCTGTGTTGGAGTGGCAAGAACGAGAGAAAGGGAGATAAGTGCTGCGACCTGCCCATACCCTTGGATGCCCATTACATGACCAAGGAATGGATGTAAAAGGTAGGAGAAGCCACCTGCTAGGATGTTAGTGACGAAGAGCAGAATGTTGTGGCGAAGGTATCTATTAGCGAGTATCTTGTCATAGAATCTCTGCAGAGCGGTCGAGAGACTATCGCTCGCTACCAAAGGCTCCAAGACGTACTTTTTCATAACTGATTGTATCCTTACTACTATAGTTTATGCGGAATTATGTTCGTCACTAGAGAAAGAGAAGCATCGACTCTACGTTGTGCTCGACTTCTTGTGACAGCTTCATGTGGGAGAAGATACCTTCGTTTTGAAGGTAGAGATGCTCAATGTGTGGGAACACTGAGCATCTCTCCAGCTACGCCTTCGATTGAGGCATATGCCTTAAGTGTTTCTCGTGCGACATGCTCCCATGTGAAGGCTTGGACCCGCTCTAGACCTCGCTGCTTAAGTGTGTTTTGCAAGGTTGTATCAGCCAAGACTTTGCTTAATAAAGTTGCTAGTTGATCTGCATCACGAGCACCGAACGTAAGAGCGGCATCACCAACTACTTCAGATACAGCCGAGGCAGTTGATGCAATGACTGGTGTACCACACGACATTGCTTCCAAAGGTGGGGTCCCGAATCCTTCTACGAGTGATGGAAAGACAAACACATCGGCAAGGCTATAGACAGCCGGTAGGTCGATCTCTCGAATTCTGCCGGGACGTATGACCCTACTTTCGAGACCGTGAGCATGAATGCACGCACTCACTCCATCAGGAAAGCGCGAATCAGGCTCTCCTCCTATGACTAGTGGTGGAACAAGGGATGGATCGATGCGAGCCAAGGCCTCGACCAGTATCTCGATATTCTTGTGTGGTCGTCCTGCTCCTACGGTCAGAATGAAGTGATCGGGTAGGCTATAACGTTCCCGCACTGCAGTCAAGTGCGCTTGGTTACTTTCTCGCTTGAAGCTCGTCGAATCTACTCCACTACTAGTGACGTGAATGTGTGCCGGGTTAACGTGATAATACGCTTGGATATCACGGCTGCTAGACTCTGAAACGGTAAGCACGCGATCTGCTCGCTTAATCCCTAGTTGCGTAATTGGACGATAAAACCTCTGTAGGTAGCTTCGAGGTCGATACTCCGGGTAGTGTTCTAAAATAAGATCGTGTACCGTCATGACCAATTTGACGCGTGCCAACAACGGAAGGACCACATATGGTGAGTGGAAGAGATCTGCTCCTGCCTTCGCGAGCAGAACAGGCCAGACAAACTGCTCACTGGGAAGATATAGGGGTAGTCGTATTGGTCGTAGCTCAACATTGGCACGCTTCCTCAGCATCTCCATATCGAAACGCGTGTTCCGATAGTCAGGATGATAGTAAGCAAGATAGCACCTATCGGGGTCGAGCCGAGTCAGTGCCTCAAGCAAATTGTAAGCGTGGCGCCCGAAACCATGATATTGGTCATTCGCATATCGGGCATCAAAGGCTACTGTCCGAATCTCTGTCATCTTGTTTGTACCTCAGCATTTTCTAGGTTGCCGCTACGTAAGATAGCTACCGCGTTGCGTGGCTTACCATGATACCAACCGTAGACATACCCACATAGGCTCACATAAGCTGACAGCGTCTTTAGAGGCCGAAAACCGAAGGCGAACCGATGCACGTCGAAGTAGTAATGGACGAAGAAGGCAAGGGGAAAGCTCACGGCAGCAGCAATTAAGCCGAGTGGACTATACCAGCGATTGAGCGGCAACACAGCCATATGTCGCTCTGGATTCTTCCGTGTCTCTAGAGCATGCCCCATGCCATACCAAAAGCTTTTGCGCAAAAGGGCTTTCATATCGGATGGAGGAGCATGGTATACCCAGCAGTTCGCAGCCACGACCAGATTGTAATCTTGCTGTCGCACACAATAGAAGAAGTCAGTATCTTCACCACTTAGTAGTTCTTCATCGAAGCCGCCGACCTCCTCGAATACCGTCCGTCGAACCACACAGCACAATGTTGTGATAGCAGTAAACCCGTAGCTATCCAACGGTGGGTTGCTCACTAAGTTGTCGGACGAGATTGGATAGGAAATGCGTGGTAACTGCTTGGCAATCGCGTGCTGGAACTGGGTAGTGTTTGCTGGCACTTGCTGCGAGATACCGACGACAGCTGTGTGCACATCATTTTCCAACAAATTCACCATCATCTCAAAAACATGCTCGTGCCCCAGAGAAGCATCGTCATCTATGAAGAGTAGAATATCGGCTTTAGCTCGCTGGACTCCCTCGTTACGAGCACGTGCGGCAGGGCTGACTCCCTGCACAACAATAATCTCATAGTTATGGAAGGTTTGCTGCTCAATGCCTTGCATGACACAACTGATCTCGCCGGTCCACGAAGGAATAATGATCGATACCTTCGGCTTAGTGATGGTACTACTCATGTTGTAACCGTCTCTTTTCTGTCAGACTATCATAGAACTGAATATTTGTGAGCGACACATACGTCTTTAAACCTGTTGGTGTATCATAAAGAATGCCAGGATAGGATCTAACCATAGTAACAGAAGGGGTTAGCGGTAGCACTGGCATAGATGCTGCTTTGGGGTCCTTCACGTAGTAAAGCCCAATTGTCCAAAAACTAGTCTCTTGCTCTACCAGAAGTGGTTGACTATTATGTATAACCCAATCGTAGAACTCTGGAGTCGTTGTGTTGAAACCACCCCATCGGTCCTTTGAACTCATGATGAAATAGTGATCATGGTTAGCAACGATACTGTTTATATCGCGATCATAGTTAATAGTGTAAGTAGGTGACAAGAAGAAGTAGCCAGCATCGTCGCTAGGGTCAATGGCTTCATTAGGAGGAACATGAGCTTCCACATAGGCAATAATTTTTGCATAGCCATTATCAGTGCGGTTCCCGTATATGACTATCCATACACCGCTATTATATAAAAAGAGTAAGCAGACAGTTAGTAGCAAAGCATTACGCCACCAGCGACGGTATTGGAATGACGCAAAGAGTGTCGCGAGGTAATACCCACTTATCAGAACCACTGGTACAATCAAGAAATAAAAATACTGATCACTAGAGCGACCAAATAGTATGCCAAATCCGAAGCTAAAGATACTCCAAGCGAACAGATAACGGGCTTCCATGCGGTGTCGAAAACGTAGGAAGAGGATGATGGTAAAGATGCCAGCTAGCGCAATTAACAAATAGCTTCCGCCATACTGCCCCACCAATATCTGGAAGTTGTCTAGCGAAAGCCTTTTCGGAGCATATACCGGGCCGGTATGATTGATACAGATCTTTTTTGGGCAGTATGGGATAACACCGATAACGGAACCTACAACCTCGCCTACTTGGAAGTGCTTGTAGGCAAAATAAAGAGGCCCCTGACCGCTAACAATCTCCCACAATGGATAGAAAAGGTACAGCGTGCAGGCAATTGCAACAACACGTACAGCGTCGATCAATTGAGAGCGACGCGTCCATGCAACAACACCCAAGAGAGCGAATAATTGGAAAAACATAGGCTCTTTGGTAAGCGTAGCGAGACCAAAAGCGATGCCAGCTCCTAGACACTGCCACTTTGTAAGACGCTGTCTGTGTGTGAAGAAAATGTAAATGCCCAGGAGTACACAGAGCATCGAAAAGGTTTCGAGCATGTCACGCCGATTGATGCGCTGCACATAGGGATCCATGAGGAATAATGCTGCCATGAATAAACCAGCCTTGTAGCTATTAAGCTTGCGACCGAATAGCAAGAGAACTGAGGCCGTAGTTGCCGAAAAGAAGATATTGAGATATCGCACCAAAAAGAGTTCCGCGAGCAGATTGGTGTTGGTGAGTCCCGCAAGTTTGATATAGGTCGCCTCGATCAGAAAATAGGCTGGGGGATGGTACAGGAATGGGCTATTATCTGCTACAAGACCAATGCCTCTCGCCACGTTGGTTCCGACCACAAGATATACGGCCTCATCTGAGAAAATATCAGGTGCAACACTCAATCTATAGCCATGGATGAGGAACGTAATCACGCCCACGATTACTGCCACGACCGCCACTGGTGTATGCTCCAAGACGCCTTGAGCCTGATATACGAGGGTGGATAGCTGTTTCAGATGTGAACCATTTTTTATAGTAGGTGTCACAACAGATGGTTTCTCTGTCTTTGGGATAGGTATCACAACAGATGGTTTCTCTGTCTTTGGGATAGTCTCACTCTGTATAGACTGTTTGTAGCGTGCATTCATCTTTTCAGCGTACTCTACAGCATTGAGTCGTTGAGTAACTGTGCCATCAGCGTCATCTGTCTCCAGGATAACATTGCGCTCTGAGTGGTATTTGTCTTGCATATTCTTCCTAGCAAATGGATGTTTAGACGATATAATTCTTAAGACCCTTGCAACAAAGTCCAAAAAGTGGGTATGTATTGGTGAAATCAAGCCCGTTTGCGTCTGCCCTTGGACCACAAACTCAGATACGTATATATGGATATCTATATACAGCCTTCATAATACACGATAAGCTCCTACCTTGCAATTTTCCGCTCTCGGCCTGCAATTAATTCAATAATAAGTTGTTCATATTCGCGAATCGTGTTCTCGCGGTCAAATCTGGCTGCACGGACATGGGCGCGTTCGCTGATCTGCTGAACCTGTACAGGATCATCACGCAAACTACGTAGTATTCTAGCTAGGTGGTTTGCATCACCTACGGGAAACAGGAAGCCAGTTTCCCCTACTACTTCACGCACGCCAGGCAGGTTCGATGCGATTGGTACACATCCTGCGGCCATACCTTCTACAAGTGCCAGCCCGAAGGCTTCAGCATGTGATACTGATGGTAGCACGATGGCATGGGCTCGTTGATAGAGCTGACGCAATTGCTCGTCGTTCACACCGATGTGAAACTCCACATCTAGACCTAGCTCAACCCCTAAAGAACGGTACACCTGCTCCTCTGGCCCCTGTCCAGCAAGCAGGAGTCGTGTGTCTTTAACCTGAGACATAGCCTGCAGCAGCACGCGTATACCCTTATATGGACGGAACTGCCCAATGAACAGGACGGTAAAGCGCGTGTCCTTCTTGCCATTCGTGCTGAAGTGCTCCAGGTTTATGCCAGGAGGAATTACTATGCCTCGGGAACTACCACTCAGTAGCCTCAAATTGTCCTGCGTTTCAGCAATCACTGCATCAGCTCTGGCACTAAGTCGATGGTGCAGATAATTGTACACCTTATTAAGCACCCCCCCCCCTTTGAGTACCAGTTCCATGTGATGAGTATAGATCACGATGGGATGTGGACCGCGCAGACGAGCGAAGAGTAGAGCGACATCGCTAATGGTCGGAGTGGCACCATGGATATCGATGATATCGTACTTCTTAATGCGACGAAGCAGTTGAGGCAGCTTGAAGACGAGACTGCTAAGTCGTACTTCTCCGAACACAAGACGCCCTACATCGGGATAGGCAAGAACATCGACGTGGTGCCCGCGTTCCTGAAAGCCATCTCGAAGGTATCCAACGGTGCGTGCAATTCCTCCGCGTACAGGAGGTGCCTCCGTTGCTACCATGAGGATGCGGAGAGAACGTGTTGCTTGCTCATCAGGAGAGTAGGGACTAGAAGTGGGCCAGGACTTGGCGTCCTCAGACTGCTCCTCAAGGATCGACTGTACGGAGACAGAAATGCCGTATTCACTTTTCCCTGATTGAGCCAGTGTGCCACGACGATGCCGCACAGCACATGTCATATTAAGATCGGCGTTCACATTTTCCACGCCAAATTCCCTTGGATCTAACTCTGGTATCGCCATCATATCCCCCTGCGCCAATGGTCACAAACTTTACTACAATGTTAGTCATTTAATTCTCCAAAGAGTGTTTTTTCCACCAGCTCACTTAAAACATGGGCCACCAGAATATGCGCTTCCTGAATACGCGGAGTATCGCAGGAGGGAACGCAGATACAATAGTCAACCTCCGCCTTAAGCTTGCCACCACCCTCGCCTGTCATACCAATAGTGATCATATCTTTACGCTTAGCAGCTCGAAGTGCTTCTATGACGTTCTGAGAATTACCACTGGTGGAGATGCCAATAGCCACATCTCCCACCTGTCCGAATGCCTCAATCTGTCGTGAAAAGATTTGATCATAGCTATAGTCGTTTCCTATAGCGGTAATAGAGGATGAATTCACGGTAAGGGCTTGAGCGGGCAGAGCGGGACGGTCCAGGTAGAATCTTCCCACGAATTCTGCCGCAATATGTTGCGCGTCGCCTGCACTTCCACCGTTGCCGAATAACAATACCTTGTTACCTCTTCTGAATACCTGAATGAGCATTTCCGCCACCTCAGCACAGATTTCGGTGTGTCTCAAAAGCCCCTGTTTAACCGCAATACTGTCTTCGATTCTCTGACTAATTACGGCCTGCAATTCTATGGTTGATTGAACCCGAGTCGCGATCTGCGACACTGTTTTAGACATGCTTGTTCCCCCTCCATGTTTGTAAGCCCATAGGCTCTAAACTAACGTCGATGATCGTACAACCTAGTTCCTTCAGCTTTGTTGCCACAGAGTGCTTTCTATCTGCGAGGCAGTAAAGCAGCATGTACCCCCCACCGCCAGCTCCTGTGATCTTTCCACCTAGTGCCCCATGTTCGCGTGCGGTCTCGTATAGCATATCAAGCTGTTGATTAGATATCTTTGAGGACAAAGTTTTCTTGTACTGCCACTCTCTATGAAGAAGTTCCCCAAAGTTGTCGAGTTCGCGTCGTAAGAGGGTATTTTTCATTTCGATGGTGAGAGCCTTGAGTTCACGTAGTGACTGCATTGTCTGCGCTTCTCTACGCTCATAGCGATCTACTTGATCTTGGATGATGTGACCAGATAGGCGCATCGTTCCGGTATAGCAGAGTAGGAGATTGTACTGCAGTTCATTAAGCACATCAAGGCTGACCTTGAGTGGATTAACGACTACATGATCCGGCAAAAATTCGATGTAGTTGAAGCCGCCAAAGGTAGCAGCATACTGATCTTGGAGTCCCCCCTGAATACCAAGTTCTTCACGCTCAAGGACGCACGCAAGGTCTGCGATTTCATAGTCAGTGAGCGGTAAGTTTTCATACTCCTTCAGCAGACCAACGAGAACCACCATCATTGCGGATGAAGCACCTAGACCTGAGCCGGGAGGCGCGTCACTATGAAGCAGCAAGTCGAAGCCTCTGCGTTCCGCAGCCACTAGTTTTCGGATCGCTGCTTTGACGAGGTCAAGCTTGCCGTCATAGGCGAGTTTGTCCTCTGGGTCGTATGTAACTGATATCCCAAAGTCTAGAGAATGAATGCGGATATTACGGTCGGACCGAGGTTGGAGTGTCCCATACGCATACCGATTAATGGTCGTACTCAGAACACAACCTCCCTCTAATTGAGGGAAAGGTGGTACATCAGTTCCTCCCCCAGAAAGACTAACCCTTAGTGGTGCCTTGGCACGAATGAACACGATGAATGCCTCCATTAATCCACTGCTGCTAGCAGTTGTGTAGGGGTAGACTGCAGCCCCATATAGTCCGCAGGCACGCCAATGTCAACGAAATAGCCTTTCAACGGTAGGCCGTATAAGCCTCGCCCGATAAGCTTGGGCAAGATGTCCCGTTCTAGGGAGACTGGCTGCCCCTCAGGAATAAAATCGAATACCTCACGGGCAAACACATAGATGCCGCTATTGATGAGACCTTCTCTATTGCCCTCTCCCTTTTCGATGAAGCTCACGATTTGGCCCAATTCGTTCGTGCCCACCGCACCATAGCGCTGGGTGTTGTTAACATGGGCAAGTGCCAATGTAGCTGTAGCCTTCATATCGCGGTGGTACGGCATCAACATGCACAACTCACTATCGAACAAGGAATCGCCATTCATGACGAAGAATTCTTCGTCATGAATGAAATCTGCGGCGAGCTTGAGTGCTCCCGCTGTTCCGAGAAAGTCCGTCTCGTAGGAGTAACTTAGCTGCATACCCCAGCGACTCCCCACGCCAAAATATGATTGAATGAGATCTGCCTTATAGCCGACGCACAGAGTAGCTTCGTCAATCCCGTGCTTCTTAAGCATCAGGAGCAGGTACTCCAGAAAAGGTTTACCTGCTACTGGAGCCATTGGCTTGTTAAGATTTGGCAGTACTGAGCGTAGGCGAGTTCCAGCTCCCCCCGCTAAAATCAGAGCTTGCATAGCTTTCCCCTTTATGAACTACAAATCATTTCCTTTTGTGCCTTGCCGAGACACATCCTCAAATGTTCAGCCAATGTGTGGAGATGTTCATTTCTCCAAGTATCTTGGTTACCAGGAATGATATGCACCTCTACCTCTTTAGCATCTTTAGCTTCAACCACTTTATGCCATGAAGCAGTGTGCCAAGGCTCTTCGCTCGGCCAAAAGAACGTGATCTTGCCAGGATAAATGCTAGACGGCATGTAGCCCATATCTTGCCATTCAAGTATGTCTGGATAGTCTTGACGGATGGCTTCAGATGTTGAGACATGTGAATCGATGTGCAGAGGTGTAACGCGTTCGCGCTGAAACATGCGAGTAAAACTCTGTATTCCTATCGTTACCTTCTGTTGTGCAACGTTAATCATATCGGCGCTTAGCAAGCGTATGGATTCTTGCAAACTCCCGTAGCGTACATCTCGCAGACGTGTATATCTATGAAGCAGAGCGTACATCATAGAACGCAGAGGTTTGTACACATGGAACAGACGGAGAAACCAGTCTAATTGCTTATCTTGGCTAAGTCCTATTAGATTGCCCAGGTGGTTGATTACCAAACGGAGCATTCTACGCCGAGCACGATAACCAAGATACATAGGATCCATTAATACTAGCAGATCAACTTTCTGCCCTGCAGCTTGCAATTGTTGGGCTATTTCATAGGCCATAAGGCCACCATTACACCAGCCCGCCAACAAGTAAGGTCCCTCTGGCTGAATAGCACGTATTGATTGAATGTGAGCCGTCGCCATCGTCTCAAATGTGGGTGGAATCGCAAGGTCATCAAATCGATACGGTTCGAGCGCATAAAATGGTTGGTCCGCCCCTAGCTCACGGGCTAAATGGAAACAATAGAAAGCACCACCAGTCCAATCTCCGTGCAAATAGAACAAAGGTCGTTTGGATGTACCAGTCTGCACTGCTACGATTGGAGTGCGCGAGAACTCTTCTTTTTCCTCCGTTTGTAGAGCATTCGCTAACTGTCCTATAGTCGGTCCAGCAAAAAGGGTTGCGAGCGGTATTTTCTGACTAAAGACCTGCTCCATGCTGGTAACGAGGCGAGCAGCTAGGAAGGAATGGCCTCCCAAATCAAAAAAATTGTCTCGAATCCCAATGGGCCGGGCATCCAGCAACTCCTCCCATATCTGTATCAATTGGTAATGCACTATTGATGTCGGGGCTGCATAGGTTTCTTCTGCTGCACGCTCTGTCTGCTGTGGTATCGGTAAAGCACGCTTATCGACTTTGCCGTTTGGCGTTAGTGGTAAAGTATTCAAGAGCATGAAGGCCGATGGCACCATGTATATCGGCAGTTTCTCTTTCAGATAGCTTCGCAAGTCTTTAATAACGGGAGGCTGTCCTTGAGCTGGAACAATATATGCAACCAGACGCTTGTCACCAGGTACATCTTCACGGGCCACGACGACCGCTTGGTCTACCGTAGGATGCTGGCTGAGCACCGCTTCGATTTCAGCAGGTTCGATGCTATAACCGCGAAGCTTTACCAAGTCGTCGATACGCCCCAGCGACTCCATATTACCATCGGGTAGATAGCGGGCAAGGTCTCGCGACTTATAGAGGCGGGCATTAGACTTCTGGCTAAATGGATTGGAGATGAACCGCTCAGCAGTCAACTCTAGGCGATTAAGATAGCCGCGTGCCAACCCCGCACCGCCAATATACATTTCGCCTAGAACGCCGATGGGCACTAGCTGTTGATACTGATCCAATATGTAAACCTGTAGATCGGGCATAGGTCTACCAATAACACTCCCAGTAGTACGCTCTAAGTCTGCCGCCGATACTGGATAATAGGTGACGTGGGTAGTTGTTTCGGTAATGCCATACATATTGATTAACTGAGGAGATTGGTCTCCGTGCCGTTCAAACCACGGCTTCAAATTTTGGAACTCAAGGACTTCTCCACCGAAGACAACCACGCGTAAGGCTAGATCGTCAGCAGTACCACAAGATTCCTCTCCTCGGATGAGTTGGTAGAAGGCTGAGGGGGTTTGGTTAAGAACTGTCACTTGCTCTGTGCGTAACAAATTATAAAATGCTTCAGGAGATCGACTCGTCCAATGAGAAACTATCACAACTCGTCCACCATAAAGAAGAGCACCCCAGAGTTCCCAAGTCGTGAAATCAGATTCATATGAGTGAAAGAGAGTCCACACATCGTGATGATCAAAGTGAAACCAATGGTAGGTAGCTTCAAAGAGACGTACAACAATTTCATGGCTCGCTAAAACGCCTTTAGGCTTACCCGTGGAGCCAGATGTGTACATCACATAGGCCAGAGACTCTGCTGTTACTGCACTGGTCGGATTCTCCTCACTTTCTTGGGCAATCTTCTTCCAGTCAGTATCCATGCATATTACACATCCTTCATACGGCGGCAACTTCTCAACCAATTGCTGTTGGGTTAGCATCACTTTCGTCTGAGTATCTGCCAGCTTGAATGCTTGCCGCTCTTGTGGATATGCCGGATCTAGGGGTACGTAGGCACCACCAGCTTTGAAGATACCTAATATTCCCACTATCATCTCTAAGGAGCGTTCCACGTAAATGCCCACCAGCACCTCTGGCCCCACCCCTAATTGTTGCAAGTAGTGGGCAAGTTGATTGGCCTTCCTATTCAATTCTCGGTATGTCAGGCTTTTATCCTCGAAGACGACCGCTACTGCATCAGGAGTGCGCTCTACTTGAGCCTCAAAGAGCTGATGGACACACTTGTCCTTTGGATACTCAGCGTCTATAGGGTTCCACTCCACCAGTTGCTGGTGTCGCTCCGCCTCTGTCAAAAGTGGCAACATCCCAATCTGTTGTCCAATATCTGCCACAATACCCTCTAGCAACATCTGCCAGTGCCCAACCATCCGATGAATTGTCTCTGCATCAAACAGGTCGGTGCTGTACTCGAAGCGTCCAATGAGTCCCTCTGGCTGATCATCAAGTGCAAGCGATAGATCAAATTTGGAAGTGCTGGTTTCAATATGTAGCTGAGTCAAAGTCCATCCCGGAGGAAGTGTAGGGGATGAAGGTTCAAGGGATAGCATCGCTTGGAAGAGCGGACTCTGAGCTACATTCCGTTCGATGTGCAATTCCTCGACTAAATACTCGAAAGGCACATCCTGATGAGCTTGAGCATCAAGAATCACTTCGCGCACTCGCTTCAACAACTCATGGAAAGTAGGGTTGCCTGATAGATTGGTGCGCAATACCAGTGTGTTAGTAAAAGGTCCGATCAGGCTTTCGATTTCTGATTGTGTACGTCCTGCAACTGGCGTGCCAATGACTATGTTGTCTTGGCTAGTGTATCTATGAAGCAGTATCTGAAATACTGCTACCAGAGTCATGTACAGGCTTACCTCTTCTCTGCTACTCAAGGATTTGAGAGCATCAGTCAAGCTCTTGGAGAGTACGAATTGCTGTGCGGCTCCGCGATATGTCTGAATTGATGGGCGTGGGTGATCTATGGGCAGTTCAAGAACGGAAGATGCATTCTCGAGTTGCTTCTTCCAGTAGGCTACCTGCTCTGCTAGCTCATTTCCTTGTAACCACTCCTCTTGCCAACGTGTATAGTCAGTGTACTGAATTGGTAAGGGAGCAAGAGGCGACGGCTGTCCATTTAAGAAAGCTTCATAGAGCACAGCAAGTTCCTGGTAGAACAGTCCTATAGACCATGCATCAGAGATAATGGAATGCATACTCAACAGTAGCAGGTAATCCTCATCTCCCAATTTTAGTAAAGACGTTCTTATGAGTGATACTTGGCCCAGATCGAAGGGACGCTGAGCTTCCTCTGTTGCTAAGCGAAGTATCTGTGTTTCCCTCTCTCTCTCGGAAAGGTGCTGTAACTCTACTATCGGTAGTGAAAGAGCTAAAGAAGGATGAACTATTTGCTGCGGCTGTCCCTTGATCTCCGTTATTGCTGTACGTAGGACTTCGTGACGCTGCATGACCACATCAAGGCTGTGCTTAAATACGTTTACGTCAAGCGAAACTTGAAGACGAAGAGAGGAAATAACGTTATAGATAGTATTATGAGGTGCTAATTGGTCAAAGAACCAAAGTCGTTGTTGAGCGAGAGAGAGAGGAAAAATACGCACGCCTTCTTTCACTTGACTGTCTCGGTCTATAAATATAGTCATCACATTCCCTTCTTGTCTTCATACAAAATATGATGGTAAGTAACGTCATCCGATATGTCTCACATGAGATGAGTGTTTAGGATCGCCGACAAAAATAATAGAGGTAAAAGCCATAGATCATTTCCACTTAATTTAAGTGGAATACTTTAGGTATTATCGTAACTTCCACTCACTTGTACAGTACTCATGTACTGGTCCCTCCTCAATCAGACTCACAAAACGGCAGAACCATGCATCTTGTGCCAGGTTATTTTCCGCTACCTTTGCTAGCTCCTCACTCTCAAAGTGAGCAATCGCAATAAATTCGCGAGGGGCTTCAATTTTTCTAAGGAGTTCCCATGCTATGTGGTTCTTGACAGTTGAAGCATGGTTTCGTTGCCAGTCCTCATGTAGAGCAATGATTGCATCCTCCTCACCGACTTTGGCTAGATAGGTGGATACGATCACAAACATGTCCGCTTTCCTCTTCTCTGCAACAGAAATTTCATCTGGAGCAATGCAAGCACCGAGGGCTTAGTCACTTAACTATCGACACAAGTATACCTTTGACTATTCTCAATTGCATCGGGGAAATTTCTCATTTTTGAGGAGTGTTATAAAAGCGTAGCAGTATCAATAAAGATAGGATAAAATACCCATAATGGATACGAAGGTAGTTGTAGTATAGAAAAAGCTTAAGTTAGTCAACATAAATCGATGTACGATGCATCTCTGATAGGGAACAAATACCTATACATTGCATTCTCAGTGAGAATAACAAAAGCTAGTTGCAGACAAGGTAATGACTCAAAGAGCCGTCCCTTGTCTGCAACTAGCTTTTATACAAGCACAGTAGAAATCTAAGCAAGTCCGTGACGTATAGCAAAGGCTGCTGCGGCTGCCCGATTATCACTCGTCGTCTTATTGAAGATATGGGAGAGGTGATTGGCAACGGTTTTTTCGCTAATTCCCAACTCTTGTGCGATCTGACGATTACTCTTTCCCTCAACAACAAGTTGTAGCACCTTCGCCTCACGTAGAGTAAGATCAGCAGGTAAAGATCGGGGAGCTGAATTGTCTAGCCCATGTACAAGAGAGCGGAGCTGGCGGTGGACGGAACCCGTCGAATTGATCATGTTCAATTCTTCAAAAAGAGCAAGTGAGTGATTCAGAACATCTCTAGCATGTGTATCACTTCCTTGAGTACCATGTTTCATTTCAAGATCGGCCTGTTTTACCAGGATGCGAGCCAATTCAGGGCGAAGCTCTTCGCGCCGGGCTGTTTCCTCCGCTGTGGACAAGTGGAGCTTTGCCATTTCCCAATTTCGACGAAGAGTAGCCATCTCTCCTAATACACGGTCTACAAGAAATCCGTAGTATTGACCACTAAAAGGCAAGAGTCTTGGATAAAGCTTCTTAACTCGTTCTTGGTCATCCAGAGCTATTGCCATAAGTGCCATGAACGTGAGAATTGGAGCGGTTGATAAACTACCCATAGGCAATGTAGCCAGGTATCTCTCTAATTCGACTAGGGTGCTATACGCATCCTCGCGCTTTCCTAATGCTACCTGAGTCATGCCGAGCATGTTAGTATAGCAGAGAAGTCCGCCAGGACCTCCTTGTTGATTCTCCATCGCCGCCAGAAACTCTTGCTCCGCAACTTGATACTCTTCTTGCTGATACGCAAGAAAACCACGAACCTGATGCAGGAATGCTAAAGGAGTAGAACTGAACTGGTTATCCATAGAAATAACTGCTTGCTCGAGCATATGTTCTGCTTCAGCCCAAGTACCCTGTGAAGCAAAGAGAAGAGCACGCCAAGAATACGTGTAGGACGATTGAAACTGCTGTTGGTTGTGCTTAACAAGCTCTCTACCGCGTAAGTTTACTTTATGAGAGTGTCTGATTTCAGCTGCACAATAGTGTGCAATCATCAGGTAAAGGCTGCATTCCGCCACCTGACGGAAATCATTACTCGCCTCTGCGAGTACCAACGTTCGTTCCAACAACTGCAAGGCTGTTGGTACATCATTGCCGGAGACACAAAAGTTCACGGCAAGTACCCGGTTTGCCGCGACTTCGAGGCTCTGGTCTTCCAGTAGGAGGGCCATCTCCATTGCTTGTTGAGCATAGGCCAACCCTTCCGCTTGCTGTTCCATATAGAGAGTTGTCAATGTAGATACATCGACCAATATCCCTACCACCTCAGCACTGAGAGTATTCCCTAAAAGTGTCAGCGTGTGTTCAAATGCTGTCTGCGCTGCTTGTAAAGCTCCTCGTCGCCATTGTGCTAATCCGAGTTTGTGTGTTGCTTGAGCTGCCAACTTGTGGTTTCCTGCTTGTAGTAACCATGTTCGTGCTGCTTCATAGGCCAGTGCTGCTTCACTTGCTTCACCTGCTAAGAGCGCAGCCTCACCTAGACCTAATAGGAGAGTGCCACATCTACTATCACTCGCATCAAGCAGTTTCAGGGCCGTCTGATAATGAATTATGGCCTCTTTACTTGCCAACGACCGCATGGCTTGTTCTGCTGCAAGTTGAGAATAGGTTACACCTCGAATATGATCCTCGCTATGTGTAAAGTGGAAGGCAAGTTCAGCAAGCTGAAAGGTACTCTTTGTGCTCCCTTTCTCGTAGCGAGCTTCAAGTGTTCGACCAATTGCCTCATGCAGACGTTGGCGTCGTGAAGTGCTTACTTCGGTATATAAGCATTGACGAATTTTACCATGGCTAAACTTGAACACCCCCGCTTGGTCAGCTCTCACGAGCCGAGCACGCTCAGCCTCCAGAAGCCGTTCCTCGATGGTCTCAGCCTCCTGACCTTCTACTGAAGCGAGTAATGAGAGATCGAAGGTTTGACCAATAATGGCTGCAATCCGCAGATGGTCAATAACATCGGATGGAAGCTGTGCAAAACGTTGACGTAATGCTCCAACGATGCTTGCGGGAAGACTTTGTTCGAGTGGCGCGACTGCAGCCCATTGGTTGTCCTCTTGAACCAAAGCTCCCCTTTCAAGCCACCCTTGTAAAAGTTCCTCAGCGAAGAAGGGGTTTCCTTCGCTCTGGGTATAGAGAAGTTGACTAAGAGTAGGGCTAACAGAACTTCCAAGATAGCTCACAGCAAGCGCCTCGCTCTCTTCAACTGAGAGTGAGTTAACTGCAACGTTTGTGAGAATACGTTGGCGAGCAAGTTCGGTTATAGCACGCCTCAATGCGAGATTTCCATCGACCTCGCCTTCACGGTAGGTGCCCACAATGAGCAGTTTGGCTTTCGAGTGATGTTGTGCGATATAGCAAAGAAGGTCGAGACTTGAGGTATCGGCCCAGTGAAGGTCATCGAGAGTGAGAACGAGCACCTGTGATGCGCTGATAGCTTCCAAAAACATACCAATCGCTTCGTAGAGACGCAGACGCGTTTGCTCAGGAAGCAACGGATAAGCTGCCGGAACCTCACCTAGGCGAGCAGATAACTCTGGCAGAATGCTCGTTAGTATCTGAGGTGCCACTGTTATTTGTTTGGGGAGTTTATTTAATGGAGTGACACGAATATATTGACCAAGTGCTTCTATAAAGGGTAAATAAGGAGGCATTCCCTCAGACTCGGATGTGGCACCCCGTAGGACAATCGCTCCATCCTCTACAGCACTGACAGAAAACTCATCTAAGAGATGAGTTTTGCCTATGCCTGGTTCTCCAACCAGTAATGCTACTCTAGCATAGCCACTCCTAGCTGCTTCGTATTGGTTTCGTAGCGATGTTAGTTCGCGTTGTCGCCCAACGATGTGTGAAACAGTTGACGATGCTATATGATCTGCTGTCAGCAGTTTAATGTACTGTGCTACCATGAATGTGATCCCCCGTTAATGTACATAGTAGTGAGTAGTTATGTGTAGTCATATTTCTTCGCGTTACAAATTTGTTCGTGTTACACAAACTGATATCCCTCGCAATCAAGCATCCATGCCTCAGACACCTCGTTGTGTATAGTAGGCGCACGCGGTCACGCATCTTCTCAACATCTACAAGTCTGATCAACGGTACAAACAAAGTAGGCATACATCTACATTCTATCCGTGGGGGGATACAGAAAGAGTAGAGATGTCTGGAAAGTACAGGTGATTACTCCCAATAAACTTTGAGATATCTGCACCTGTTGTTTGTACAAGAAGAGTAGATCGACGTATCATAGTATACTAGCCGAACTGGTACTTAAGGTTCTTTAATAGAGACATGTTTTGATCTACTATCAAGAGAGTCTAAAAGAGCAAAATGCATCCGTGCTTCCTGTTCTGTTAATAAATGGGCTTGTATGTTCATCAAATGACTCAATAAATTGAGCTTGACAAACATCTCTATTATACATATATCATCAATGATTGTCAAGATCGCACTAATAGTTACTACTACAAATTTTCCGAATAGTTGAGAATTTAGCGATTTTTTGGTATCTATTTTACACGTTCTTTACACAGCTTCATAATAGATATCTATAACATACTTTTCTCCTGTCATAATGTATTATATGTTTCATCATTATTCAATGTGATGATTTAGCCCTTTCGCGCGTTATACTAAGTAGTGGGATAGTTGAAAGGAGAGTTGTATGTACTCACCCCTTTGGTTGAACTCAAGAACTTCCCGAAATGTACACCAATGTAGTGCGTGTTTAGCAAAGAAAGGTCTTATGCGGGCCATGGCAAAGCGATCAAACGAGGCGATCATCTTTCGTGATGCGCCAGATGGTACACCACCCAACCTGATAAGTTTTGAGAAGATAGGATTAGCTTCCTATCGTTCGGAACACTGCTTTTTGCACAGGAATATCACAACGCTGTGGTTGACTCAGAATCTCTCGCATAGGGCTTCATCCAACTAGAACGAAATGTTCTACTCAGATGAGTCCTTTTTTTGTGGACGTTTTCCCTCCCATGAAGAATACCTCATATTTCCCCACTTTCATCTCTTAGCCTCTTCTAACAACCCTTTTATCCACTGCATTGTTTCTTCTAGTAATTGAATAGAGTATGCGGTAATGGCTGATGGTCTCGCAGACTCCAAAAGCTGTAATGTTTCAGGAAAAGATAGAATGTTTCGTACTATCGTTCGAGCAGTACGTTCGTTATAATGCCGTAGACCCTTTAGTGCTAATGCAAGGAAATAGGGGTTACGCCCTCCATCCTTCATCACAAACCATTGTGTTAATGCATTTTCATGCAAGTGTATTGACTGCAAGAATGCTTCATCAAGAGCTGAAACCTGTGCGATAGAGGCAATACCTAAAAGCACCATACTCCAACCTATCTCATTGACCCAGCCTTCTCGCAACTCTTCTGAGATTACCGAATAATGAAATATCTGTATCTCGTGAGAAGATGTGATTGAAGTAAGATTCCATAAGAAGAAACACAGGTCTTCTGGAGATGCGGCTTGTAGTTGCTGCGTTTGCATCTGCATATCTACCAGTAAACAATACTGCTTTGCCATATTTTTGTCGATATAGCTGTATACGTTCCACAGGAAACGTCCAATATCTTTGATTATAGCGTTCTCAAATTTCTCTGCAATATTCGAGGTTTGAAGACCTTGTTGGATGAGATACATATACGATGCATCTATAGCGGAGATGTTGAAAATTAGTAGTTGAATACCGTGTATATCACTTACAGTAAGAGCATTCTGGAGGACAGTAGGTTGACGCAAGGGGGCAAGCAGTGAAGGTAGGTATGTTGCGTCTATAGATCGTGCATGATGCAGTAAGAGCGCAAAGTGAAGAAGATTTGTAGACGCTATACGCTCTGTCATATCTGTCGTAACAAGTAGGCCAAGAGCGTCGTGTGCAAGTCTTGGTCCCTCCTGTGGTATTGAGGAGAGACGATCAAAAAATTCACCCAGCTTATTTAGAGGCTCGGTGGCTAACCGTGCTAGCAAGAACTGCTCTTGAAAGAGTCTATAGCCTTCTTGGACAGTACGAAATGTACGCTGATAGTAAAAGAACATTCCAACCGTCCCTAGTGGTGTGCGCTGAAACAATTCGGCAATATCTTGTGCGGAACAGTGTCGCATAAACGCTTCCCAGAAGACACGCGTTGAGGCTTTGCGCAATTGCTCCAAGTCTGCTAAGGAAGTTTCCTGGACGTGACAAAGTGTTGCCATTGCCGCTGGCGTGACTGCTTCTAACAATGTTGCAGCTACTGGAACCGAAACAGCTCTGAGGGTACGCAAGAAGGAAGCGAAACGGCGTAGATTGCCTTGTCTCGCACGTAGCCCTATCATATCTATGTCTAGCAACTCAACAAATTCGACCATTTGCCCATGCGAACATCCTACGCGCCGCATCAATTGCATCGTTTGGTCTATCGACCCTATGTTACTGACGCTTGCCATCATTGCTAATTTCCACGCTGGTAACAGGTGTAACAAAGCATGTGCTTGACGGGGTGAAATCTTTTCGAGCGCGTGAAGTGTCCAAAATAAGCTTTGCAAACCTATGTTGCCACATTGCAGGACAAACAGCTGCATATCAAGTAACTCGACAAAACGAGTCATCTGTTCTTGTGAATAAGCATATGCTTGCAATTGCCTTACCATATCTGGGAAGTTGCGTACTGTCGTCTTAACAACAAGTCCCTCTACTGGAAGGCTTGAAAGGAGCAGTGGAGCTTGTATAGGAGCAATATTTAGCAGTGTTCGCAACAACCGAAAGAGGTCTTGGATAGTCTCTTCTTCTCTGTGCGAGGCTAGTTGATTTACGGCAAGTGTCTGCACAACTGTGGCTGCTAGTTCGGCATCAATGTACTGGATACTCTGAAGCAGCACCATCACATCATGAAATGAACTTGTGAGAAGTTTTGAACAGATATCTTGTATACCCGCAACACGTACTACTCGCTTTATTAATTGGGAAGCACTTTCACGATCAAGCTTCGCCACTCTGTATACATAACGGATTGCATCTACCAGCGTTTCCCTGCTAAACTGGTCTGCTGTACTCTCTTGCAGGTCTCTATCAAGCAACAATTGCTTTAAGATATCCTCATCCTTTTGACGTACAAGGCTATCATAGAGCGTGATATAGTTTGACGGTTTCACGCTCAGGTACGCTTTAAGTGTTGTGGTTACTAACTGATGAATACTTGCTTGCGTCACCTGTCCATATTGATTAAATACATGAGCGAGAAAGAGTTCTCTTGCTTCATTTGGATGTAACACGAGATCGTAGAGTTGTCCATACCCTGCTACAGTCGAATGAATAAGCAATTTCTCTTGTTGTAATTGTCTGATTTCATCCTGTGGCAGTTTCTTCACAAAAAACGTATGTGCTCGTACTTCATACCGTTGCAGAACACAGAGCGTGGCAAGCGCGGGACCATACGTAGAAAAATATTTTGTTTCCAGTGCTTGATAGAGGTCTTTTTGCCGAATATCGCTGAGATGAGCGCGAGGTCCACGTGTCTTCCATACATCCAAACGGCTCCGCGAAACGACCAGATTGTGAGCATGTTGCTTTTCGAGCTTCACCGGATCATCAGTTGTCAATGGATTCTCGTACTCGTAGGACTGTTGCTGTAATGTTGTGACGTACTGTTTAATGACCTGTAGATAGATGTCTTCCGAATGAACCTGTACTTTCTCATCGTCTGTGAATGTATGAAAGTAAGAACTCTCTTCAAAAGAGGTCTCCTGAGAGTTTGCGCGTGAAACAAGCAAACATTGCGCATATATAGGAGGCTGGTTCTTCCATTGACGACAGAATTCATCTACCTCTCTTGATGCGAGATGGCAATTATCCAATATGTAGAGGATGCCTGGTTGGTCGTGTTCCTGTGCTAAGGTATACCATTTACGTCCATCCCCAGGCTCGGCTTGTTTGACATCTTTGTACCCTACGCGATAGTGCGCTTGTTTTTGAAGATGTTTGGCGAATGCAAGAGCAAGTACTGTTTTACCAGCCGCACCACGTCCAACCAGAAGCACTCGATTTTTTGCCTGAAGTATCTTCTCTATTTCAGCAAAATACTCCTTTTGAGGTGTATAAATTCTTCCCTGCTCATAATCCCTTTGAAACCAATGTCCTTCCGCATCAAAAAATGTTTCTATAGCAGTAAAATAATGAAGAGGATTATCAGTCAAACGAAAAGGGTCTTGGTGTAGAGGTGGTTCTGATGGATGTGCGCCAAGCAACACTATGGAATTGGGATTGGTGCCTGGACGCATAAGTAGTTCCGGTGTCGAATCTTCGGCTATTCCCTCTAAGAGTAAGGCACTTTTTCCTTGCTCAAACGCTTCTTGAATTGATCGGCCAAAGCCAGTTGCGCGATAAAATGAGGCAGCAAATGTTCTTGCAGCAATATCTCCAATAGCTGCATTCATCCCCACAATACATTCTATCTCTTGTTGTAATGCCTCTGCTTGAGCTTTAGAATAACATGCATTGAGAATAATTAGGCGTGTAGTGTTCTTAAATGTCTTGAAAACGGACGTAAGAGCCTGCGTACTTACGGGCCGAGGAAAGCCATCGTCGCCTACAAACTGTAACTCTCCCGCTGGCGTCCCATGACCACTAAAATGTACAACCTGCGGACGAAACCGATTGAGCGATTGCAACAAATCATCCGGCCTTGCAGCCCATGCAGCAACTAACTCAATTTGATCTCGCAGTTCAGACGCATACACCTTCTCATCAATCAACCGCATCTCTTCATCGAGAGCAAGTTTACTTGTGCCTAACGGGTTGGCCGCAAGAAATAACACTCTAATTTTGTTCAATCGTGTTCCTCAACAGAAAATTTTAGCTTGTTGAAATTTTTTCTTCAAACAGAATTATAGTACCCCAAGAGGATACTGTATAGACGCCAAAACAGACTTTACATGACCAACTTCTGCGAACAAAACACTGTCTCCCTATTGAGGTGCATCAAGCATAGCACGAATAAACCCAATACCTACCGATAACCAATCAAACGAACGTGTCCATGCTACCCACTCCTGCTGTGTAGGCCAGCCAGGTTTATAGCGCGGAATCATCTCTTTGGGCATAACTACAGCCCATTTACTACCCTCACCAAGACTACCAGGAGTGATACGCATCGTGATATTGAAAACATTCTCATTAGGCAAGTGTTGCTTCCAATCGGGCATAGTTTTTAGAAGAGGATCTCGTCGCCATACACTTAGTAGTGTAGGTGTCTCGGCACTTTTCCCTTGTTGTAGAGCCAGTACCTGCCCGACAACAACAGAGCGTTCCCATTCGGGAAAGCGTAAAGAGACAGAGTAGCGATATTCATTTAATCCCATTGCTTGTAACACCGCTTGCGCACCTTCGCGTGTAAAGCGACGTTCGGTATCACTCTGCCAGATTTTGACCATTGCGTCAAGACGTTTTTTCTTGTCTTCCTCACTCAAAGTAGCGAGCGAGCCACTATTAGGTGGGTATTGTTGTCTTTGCATTTAATGCTCCTAAACCAGAAGGGAAATACTGTTGTAACCAAGTGACGAGATCGTCTGCCAAAGGCGCACAAAACGTGCAGAGTGCATTATCTGGGTAGCGACGTAGTTGTAAGCTATATGCATGTAAAAATTGTCGTGTAAGTGCTGCCTCTGGTGTCCCATAATCAGGTTGTAGTGCATATACTTGGTCTCCCACAATAGAATAGCCAAGTGCTGCGAGGTGTGCGCGTATTTGATGTGTACGCCCTGTTATTGGTCGTACTTCAAGGAGCAGAAATTCATTTTCAGTTGCTAGCACGCGACACTGTGTTATCGCGTCGTCGCCGTCGGGTCCAACCACACAACGACGCCGTTCGTCGGGATCACGTTGCAATGGCCCATTCAGCACAAGTATATCTTCTTCAAGCGTGAAAAAATCGAACGTAGCATCTACCTCTCGCTGTTGTCCATTAGGAGTATAGCGTGTTACTGTAAAGGTAGTACGAGGGAACGCCCAATGTGGTGCGCCTTTACGTACAACAGCAAGGTAACGTTTTTCTATGGTATGATCGTGAAATTGTTTGATGATATGTCGTCGAGAATGTTCCGTTCGTGCGAGCGCAACAATGCCTGATGTATCTTTATCCAGCCGATGTAAGAGGCACGGACGTGGCAAAGGACCATCCTCTTTCCACTGCCGCTCAAGACGCCTCTCTCGCAACATTGCTTGAATATGGAGAGGCGCACCAGCCCACTCTGGTTCATCGGGTAACGTTAGCGGCTGCCACTCCTCTACCTTTTGCAGTGCGAGGTAGAGCAACAAGGCATCCCATAGCGTGTTGCCATCAGCATTTTTGTACGTCGGGTGAATAACAACACCTGCTGGCTTGTTCAGAAGAAGAAGATGATGATCTTGATGAATAACTACAATGTCTTCAGGTTTCATGAGATAAGTATAGATGTTAAGACGTACTTCGTCAACGTTAAGACGAACGGACGCCCACAAGGGGCTACCCTACTATACACGTCATGTGGAACATGCATAGTCGTATAGTAGGGTAGCCCCTTGTGGGCGTCCGTTGACATCATTTGAGTGGTCTTGGATTTAGTATCGTACCCTCTTTTCAGTCATGATAAGATAAGTACACGTTACTCATCTGGTGGAACACATTGTCAAACAGACAAAGAGGTGTTATATGTCGTTTATTCAGTACCATTCGCAACCGGAGTTGCGAGACCCTATTATAATCGTTGCCTTCGCGGGCTGGAATGATGCCGCAGAGTCGGCAACGACAGCTGTGAAGTTTTTGATTGATAAGTGGAAACCTACAAAATTCGCGGAGATCGACTCAGAAGATTTTTTTGTTTTCACTGAGGCAAGACCAACGGTGAAGATGGTTGATGGCCTACAACGAACCGTGGTGTGGCCTACCAATCAGTTCTTTTCCTACTCAACGCCCGATATGACGCGCGATGTCATTCTCTTTCTCGGTGTTGAGCCACAACTGAAATGGAAGACGTTTAGCCAGACCTTTCTTGAGGTGTGTCGTCACTTTCATGTGTCCGAGGCTGTCTTCCTGGGAGCATTGCTTGCGGAGGTCCCTCATTCAGTCGCTGTTCCCATGTCGGGTACCTCTACCACAACTGACGTGATGGAACGCTTGCGCGAAATGGAGATTCGTAATTCGCGTTACGAGGGACCAACAGGCATGATTGGTGTGCTGCAAGATGTATGCCGTCAAGCCGATATTGCCGCGGCAAGTTTGTGGGCCGCGGCACCACACTATCTTGCCGCGACTCCAAACATTAAGGTCACGGCTGCTCTTCTGACCTATATGAATACCTTCCTTTCTTTTGGGCTTGACCTGAGCGATATTCAATCGGACGCCGTGCGCTTTGAGGAGCAAATCACTTCGCTTGTCGCACGCGACTCAGAGGCAAGTGCTTACGTTCGACGGTTAGAAGAGCAAATTGAGGACCATGATGACGATGACGACGATGAGGATGCCAATGACGAGAACCCTGATGTCATTGTAGGAACTGGCCCGCTTCCCAGTGCCGACTCGCTTATCCGTGGTGTCGAAGAGCTGTTGCGCAAGGAACGAGAGAATGGTTCCCAACAACTATCCGATGATGAGGACGAGGAGAACGAATGAGTCAAGTATCCTATACATTAGAAGAGGTTTTTCAGCCGCGCTCAATTGCTATATTGGGCGCGTCGCGTGCGCCACAAAAGTGGGGCAACGTTGCCGCGAAACAACTTATGGCGGGAGGTTTCCCAGGAAAGATATATCTGATTAACCCTTCTGTCCCAGAAATATTGGGACAAGCGACCTATCCTAGCCTACGTGCTGTACCGGAGCCAGTCGATCTTGCGATTATTGCAACCTCCTTCGCGCATGTCGAACAAGGCATTGATGACTGCATTGCACATGGCGTCAAGGGCGTTGTGATTATCACCGCAGGCTTTAGCGAGACAGGGCCAGAGGGTCGTGTTCAGGAACAAGCCTTGGTTGCACGGTGCCGCGAACATGGCATTCGCATTATCGGTAGTAACTGTATGGGTTTGTATATTCAACGCTCACACATCAACACGTTAGGTATGGTATTTCCGCTTCCAGTTGGTCCTATTGGACTTGTCTCGCAAAGCGGCAATCTTGGAATGTATTTCTATGCTCAAGCACATTTGGATGGCCTCGGCTTCACGACATTCATTAGCATAGGAAACGCAGCTGATGTAACGTTCCCGGAATGTATGCAGTACCTCGCACGTGATCCAGAGACAAAGGTTATCGCGGGCTATGTCGAGGCGGTGGAAGTAGAAACACTTCGTCAGGTTACACACAGTATGCTCGAACAAGGCAACTACAAACCAACGGTTATTTTATTGAGTGGTGCAACCGATGTTGGTGTACGCGCCGCCCTTGCCCACACCGGCTCGATTGCACAGGTACGTCCAGACCACGATACAAGCTTGCTCGGAAGCGGCGTCGTTCGCGTCCTACGCTCTGACGAATTATTTCCTGTCGCGCAAGCACTTGCGTTACAACCACCAACGCCACAGGGAAGAAACCGTATCGCGATTGTTGGCGATGGAGGAGGCAGTGTTGTTGCTAGTGGCGATGCCCTTATTCGGGCTGGAATGCACGTTCCCGTTCTCAAAGAGGAAACGCAACAGGCATTAAGAAAACTTATGCCTGCACGCGCAACAGCAACCAACCCGATTGATGTAGCAGGAGCCGCCGACGAAGACCCATTATCGTTTGCGTACTTGACGGAGATATGCCTCAAAGATGATGATATTGATGGTGTCATTATCACCGGGCTTTTTGGCGGCTATCGCTGGTTACTCTCAGAAGACTTTGGACCACGCGAAGAGGCCGCCGCACACAAGTTGGGAGAGCTTGTGCGACACTACAAAAAGCCTGTTCTCGTACAAACAGTCTATGCACGTCACGACATACCCGCACTCCACATTTTGCAGGAAGAGGGCGTTCCCTACTACGAGTCGGTCGAGATTACCTGTCGTGCGATGGCGGCACTCGTAGAGATTGGGCAATTCCTGGCAGAGCATTCCTGAGACAGAAAGCGAGACTGCAACGTGGACCCGACATCCAGTATACAAATAGTGCTTGGACTCCTCGTTGCAGTGGGCGTCCTTGTCGTTATAGCACGCCGCGTGGATGTACCCTACCCTATTCTTCTCGTCGTTGGTGGACTACTGATTGGCTTAATACCAGGTCTACCAAATGTCGAGCTGAGGCCAGAACTAGTACTTTTATTATTCCTCCCCCCACTGCTATATTGGGATTCACTCAATACATCATTGCGTGATTTTCGCGCGAACCTACGTACAATCTCGTTACTGGCGATTGGCCTTGTCATTGCCACAACATGTACCGTTGCCATAGTTGCACACATGTTTGTAGGTCTTTCATGGCCCACTGCTTTCGTGTTGGGAGCTATTGTCTCACCGACAGATACAGTAGCCGCCTCCGCAATTGCTCAACGTCTTACACTTCCCAGACGTTTGACAACAGTCTTAAGTGACGAGAGCATCGTGAATGATGCAACAGCCTTAGTTATCTATGCAAGTGCAGTTGCTGCTGTCGCGGGAGGATCGTTTTCATTACTCAATGCTAGCCTTGATTTTTTTAAAGCGGGTCTAGGCGGTATACTACTGGGTCTAGCAGTTGCATGGTGCATCGGTCAAATTCGTCGCTACTTGCACGACCCTCCTGTTGAGAACACGCTTTCACTCCTTTCAGGCTTTGCCGCCTATATACCAGCAACAGCACTCGGCTTGTCAGGTGTGCTTGCAGTCCTCTCTATGGGCATTTATCTCGGACGCAAAGGACCATCGACTGTTTCGTCACGAACACGAGTGCAAGCTGAACAGATATGGGAAATCGTTGTGCTTCTGCTTAACGGACTCATCTTTATTCTTATTGGACTCCAACTGAATAATGTGCTTGCGAAGCTCACAGAGACATCAGTAACGACACTCATTTGGTATGCTGTAGTAATAAGCATAACAGTGATTCTTACACGTCTGATTTGGGTTTTTCCTGGCACGTATCTACCACGTTTCTTGAGCCATCGTATACGCGAAAAAGACCCATATCCCTCATGGCAGTCTACCATTGTCGTAGGCTGGACGGGTATGCGCGGTGGCGTTTCGCTAGCAACAGCACTCGCGTTACCACTTCTTATTCATGGCAAAACGCCATTTCCTGATAGGGACATCATTGTGTTTCTCACGTTCAGTGTCATCCTGTCAACGCTTGTATTACAGGGTCTCACACTGCCACCGCTCATTCACTTCTTGAAGCTACCGAATGATGATAGTTCAGATCATGAAGAGGCAAAGGCAAGATTGAAAGCGGCACGCGCCGCACTTACCCGTTTGGACGAACTCTCTACTGAGGATTGGGTTGAAAAAGAGATAGCAGATGATTTGCGGCTCCACTTTTCCGACCAAGACCGACGTTTCACAGCACAGTATCATGGAACAGAAGATGGCGCAAATCAAGAGCAGAAGGCACTCTCTCATCAGCGTCTGAAAATCGAACTCATCGGTGCTGAGCGTCATACCATCATTGAGCTACGTAATCAAGGTATCATCAATGATGAGGTGATGCGCAAGATACAACATGACCTTGATCTTGAGGAGTTGCGACTACAACCATAATCAGCCCTGTTTTCAAACGGAATAGCTCACCAATGTTGATTCGATTTACGCTTAATAGTTGGAAATACAGAGAAGGAGAGTGACATGAATCGTCGAGACAGAATCCGCATGAATGACGAGGAAATACGCGTGTTTCTTGAGGAACAACGTATAGTACAGATAGCTACAAATGACCACGACGGATGGCCGCATTTAGTAGCGATGTGGTATATAGTGATAAATGATCAGATAGTTTTCTGGACGTATGCGAAGTCTCAAAAAACGGCTAATCTGCGGCGCGATACTAAGCTTACATGCCTTGTAGAAACTGGTGAACGATATGAAGAACTACGAGGCGTCCAGATTAAAGGGCAAGCAATCATTAAGGATGATCTTGAGACCATCCAGCGCATAGGCGAAGCTATTTTTGAACGTTACACAGGCACATTGAATGATTCTATTCGCCAAATGGTCGCAGTTCAAGCCGCAAAAAGGGTAATAGTTTTTGTGGAACCCAAAGAAATAGTTTCGTGGGATCACCGAAAGTTAGGAGGTGTCTATTAACACGTTATAGTAAGAGAACTGCATCATCATAATAAGGGAAAAGTATCTATGAAAGCAACTCTACACATATCTTTTGCATGCTTCATCGTAATAGTTGGCATCATGACCTTTGTTGAGCAAGCCAGCGCACATACCGCTGCGAGTACACCACAGATGTCTCTGTTCCAAGTCTTTAATGGGAACTTTGCCTCGGACAAAGACTTTCAACAGACAGCTCCGAAGGTTCAGTTTGTGTGGGGTGCATCCACAGATACAATCAGTGTATGGAAACACTACAACCCAACGATTCGACTTGCCTATTACGTTCCATTTAATCGTGACCCACAAGCCCATACACTCTCATGGTGGCAAACGAATCACCCCGACTGGGTAGAATATCGTTGTGATCGGCATACTCCCGCATACAAAGGTAATGAACCAAATATGCCACTTGATATTTCTAACCCAGCAGTGCAGTCCTGGCAAATACAGACCCTTATTTTGCCTGCCTCTCAGCTTGGCTACACAGCGATTGGGTGGGATAACCTTGACCCGAACTGGTATGGTGCTTGTGGTCACTATCAGCAAGGAAAATGGGTTCAAAGCTATTCTGGTGCTACCAATGATTCTAATTGGCATAAAGACGTTATAAATTGGTTAGTCGCGCAACATCAGCAATTACATGCGCTCAAAACACCACTACTTTCGATGCCGAATGTTGACTTTCGAGGGTGGGCGGCACAAGGCATCTCTACACTCAAACAGATTACGGATGCGACCGATGCCATCTTTGAAGAACAAGGATTTGTGGGTTCAAACAGAATACTGAGTCCAACATGGAATACATTAAAAGACTGGATAGCATATACACAGCAGCAAGGGAAAATGTTTTACAGTTGTAACGGCTTGCCTCATAATCCACAGCAAGCAGATATCGAATGGATCGTTGCGAATTACTTTCTGCTCAACCAAGGACATCTATCCTTGTGGATTTCACGCGATCAAGCGTATGGCTCTCCCGCGGGAACCTATCCAGAATATAATGCCGTATCTTTGCTACAACACTCTTTGGGGCTGTTGTATATCTCTCAACATTTGGAAAGACATGATTACTCCGGTGGACTAATACTTGTCAATGCGGATGCCGTTTCACACGTGTTTCTCGTTCCTGGACGAAAAAAGGATGTCTATGGGCATCCCGTGAGTAGACACATTACAGTACAATCAGGTGCAGGGATCATCCTCTTGAATGCATAAAAAAGGATGGCACTCATGCAGTGGCTGTTGAAATATTTCAACAGCCACTGCATGAGTGCCATCCTTTTTTCTATCTCTTATTCGTCTGCTGGCGTTGGATCGGGACCAATACCTATACTTGTGTAGTACTGTTCTTGCAGGCTAGCTGTGGTTACGCGCTTCTCTTCCGCAAGCACTTGTTGCCTCTGTTGCCGTCTGACACGTCTTCGTTTAAAAACGCCTTGTGTATAGAGGTACACATTTACCAGCAGGCCGAGCACGATAAGGGCACCAATGATGAGTGCAGTCACGAGAAATGCTGTCATGAGAATTTGTTCCTTTGTCTACAGGGCATAAAGACCCTTGCCAACAAGATATCACTCTGTTCTAAAAGACGCAGAATACTCGTAACTATCAAACGAAAGAACATGCCAAACAGAGTCACTTGTAACAATACACGGTTGAGGTGTTCCTAAAGATGCAAAACATTCCTAAGAACACCTTTTCCCTCTATAGTACAACTGTTACTTTGCGCTTTTTGCCACCACGCAAGAAACTCAAGGCAATTTTTTCGCCCGCTTGATGACGACGAACAACGCGTTGCAAATCACGTGGCTCCGTAATCGACTCTTCATCGGCAGCAATAATCACGTCCTGGCGTTTTAGCTCGGCACGGTCAGCAGGACCACTTGAGCGTACCTCTAATACCTCCATACCAAACTGTTGTAGAAGATTGAGGCTTTTTTGCAAGGCCGTATCAAGCTTTACACGCATCCCACCGACGCCTAATGAGACTCCGCTTGCTTGCGTTTCGCGTTTTTGTGCCGCGATGCGTGCAACCACCGTCTTTACTGTATCAAGTGGCACAGAGAAACCCAGCCCTTGCGCCATTGGCATCATAGCAGTAGTAATACCAACGACTCGCCCTGCACTATCTACAAGCGGGCCACCAGAATTGCCTGGATTAATGGGAGTATCGGTCTGAATGAGATTACTCATCTTCGGAATCCCTGGAGCTTCCAGAGTACGCCCAAGCGCACTGACAACGCCAGCTGTCACGGTCCAGTTCAAGCCATAAGGATTGCCTACCGCAAGTACCAGTTGTCCGACACGTAGGGGACTACGCCCAAGTTCCGCGACGGGAAGATGATCTGCTCCAATACGCAATACAGCGACATCAACATTTTTATCGCTACCCATCAGCCCAGCGTCAAACTTGCGACCATCGGCAAGCGTGACTTGAATGCGTTTCGCGTGCTCAACAACGTGGGCATTGGTGAGGATTTGACCATCTGAGGCAAAAATGAAGCCAGAGCCGAGGCCACCATTAAACTCTGGGCTAGGTCCACTGTTAGGACGGCGTGATCGTCCGCCGCTTTCTCGCTCTATATCAATACGTACAACCGCAGGTCCTACGCGCTCTGCCGCAGTCGTGACTGCATTCGAGTATGCGTCTAACGCTTGCGCATCTTTTTCGTATGTACTCATGTTCTTGCATCGTACTTTCTTGTGGAACCTCTTCGGGTGTAGTTGTTTGCGAGGCTACGACTCAATGAGATTGATATAGATTGTATCATAGTTCATGAAAAAAAGCTATCAGAGAAGCTCAGCGAAAATGTATGAGATACATAACAGCACTTGAGTGAAAACAGAATTAGAAAAGTGAAAGCATATATGCACGTTTTCTTATGCTTTTTTCGTGCCAAGGGCGGATAAGACAGCAGAAACTAGGACATCAAGTTTAAATGGTTTCTCGACAACTGTCGCATGAGGTGCTAGACGAAGTGCTTGAGATATTTCGTTAGGATTAGAAGCAGTACAAAAAATGAGGGGTAAGTCTCGCGTGTGAGCGTGTGCCTGCAAGTGTCGTAATACTTCTATGCCTGTCATTTCTGGCAATTGCAGATCAAGAATCAATACTTCTATTGGTAAGTCTGGATAGTATGAGAAAAGCGTGTGTAGCTTTCCTTCACTTCTTGCCACGGGCAACAAGAGAGCGTTTAAACATGTACGGGGATGCTCATATATCTCAACCGAGTGACCTGAGAATTGTAACATTGTTGCACAAAGCTTTGCGATTCGTGCATTATCTTCGAGTAAACCTACTCGTGCCATCTATGACTCTTTTCTTCAATACTCATGCTTTCCCATATAAATTGTAAAGTTTTTATGTGATGCATGTCAAGCATGGTACTTTTATATACATAGCTTCCCCTCGACGCTTTCGAGGAGATGCCGTACAATAAGTATGTTAACACGTAATTATGAGATGAAAAAGATGGATACATACATATGAGTGATGAATTAACCAGAAGACGCCCTGTCAGCGTGGTACGCTATGGCATGGGAAAAGAAATACAGCTGTATCAGGACGAACTTGTCGTAACAGCGCAAGAGGAAGATCAGGAGACACGCGTACAGCTTGCCGCGATTCAACAATTGACCCTTATTCCAGGCGACCCTAATCCTGGCAAACTCGTATTGATGGCAGACCTGGATGATGGCAATACGGTGATCCTGGTAGAGGGTATGAGCAATGCCCGCGATTTCCGCGCTATGATCCCAAAAATTCTTGAATTACAACCAGATATACAACTTGATCCACCCGATATGGCCGAACAACTACGGCAAGCTTTGAACACTCGCCGAGCATGGACACTTACCTGTTATGGCTCGTTTCTTCTCCTTTGTGCCTTGCTTTCTGTCCTTTACTTTGTTGTTGCCTACATTGGAGCACATCACTAGTAATCTTTCAATTACAAGGGACAACAAGAGGAATATGTACTCCGTGCTACTTTGTAGAAGACGCCTCAGGAGAGTTTGTTGGTCGGAAAAGCGTTCTACGCCTCCTTGCACTACGTTGCGCCACGAAAGCAAGAAGCCCAAAGAGCAAAAGAATAAGCAGCAGCGTTATAACACGGGTTGGATTAATACTAGTATCCGTGCCAGGAAAGAGATAGATGTTGTTCGCGGCTGCATATAACTGAGAAGCTTTGTCCGCTCCAATCACGAGGGCATAGACAGAGGTATTTCGAGGGAAACCAGCAGCAACACCAGCCCAATTTTGTCCACTGTCATCACTGCGGAAGACTCCAAATCGTGTTCCAACATACAGAGTTGACGCATTCGCACTTCTGTAATCAATCAAAATATGTTCGATAGGCACTCCTTGCAACACTTGCCCGCTCTCTGCCCAATGAACACCGTCGTCCATTGAGCGAAAAATACCGTGCAATGTACCAGCATAGATAAGTCCTGTAGCACCGCCAAAGCTAGCGGCAGGTTGCAGAGAGGTCACACCACCAGTGATAGGTAAGCCAGTATTCAGAGCATCCCATGTTGTGCCTTCGTTGCCAGAGCGATACGCACCAAGAGATGTTGCTGCCCACAGTCGATGTTGACTGCTGTCAAACGCGAGTTCGTTGATAGCGATATCGGAGGGAAGCGTGCCATTAATAGAGTGCCAATGTGTACCATCACTAGTACTACTTACAAATATCCCGTGATGGAGTGTTCCAACATAGATACTTTTTTGTTCGTTGAAAGTCATTGTGGTATAGCTATCAGCGGGTAAGCCTGAGTGAGATGTATTCACCGTCTGCCACGTTTGTGCTGCATCGGTGCTAGCGAAGAGTCCATTATCAGTGAGCGCATAGACACTTTTGCCAGAAGGGGTTACGGTAAGCATCAACAGCTTTATCGGAGTCAGGGAAATGCGTGTTTGCTTCGTCCAGTGTTGTCCACCATCACTACTGGTGAAAAGAGTCCCATCTTCATTGCCTGCATAGAGTTTTTGAGGAGTTATAGGGTTTACTGCAAGCGCTTGAATATGCTGAGTTGTGAGTGTCGATGCTTGCCAATCCCCACTTCCCAAAAGATTCGTACCAGGCGCACAGGCAGACAGACCAGTAAGCATCAACATGAAGAGGATAAAAAGTAGTGCGGTACGTCTATTCCATACATCATTCGTTCTTACCCGTAGAACAATATCCTGTTGTATATTCCCCATAACATCCTTACAAGCTTAATAGAGTAAGTCTATTTCTTCACCTACACCTTGTTTTATAGCAAGGGAGTAGACGTGTGCTGCTGTTATGACATCTTCTAGTGCGATGCCTAGCCCTTTGTAAAGCGTGATTTCGTCGGGTGTTTCGCGTTGAAGTCCTTCGTCAGCCACGATTTCATGTAGCTCATGTACGCGCTCCCATTGAAACAGCCCTTCCTCGGCTGGAATAACAAAATCTCCTGCCTCTTTGTAAGCTTGCTCAAGAGAGTCAGTGACAATGAGCATGCTACGGTGCAATGTCGAAAAGTCTAGCTCGCGACGTTGCACCCAATTCGAGCCGATAGCGTTGATATGGCAGCCTGATCTTATCCATTCACCATGTAGTACAGGATCACGGGCGGTCGTTGCTGTGATGAGGATATCGGCATCCTCAACTGCTGTACGCGCATCGTTTACCGAAACAAACTCGATATTTAAGAGCCGTGCCATCTCTTGACAGAATAACTCACGCTCAGGTTGCCTACGACTATACACCTTCACAGAGGTGATAGGACGTACAGTGCAGACACCCAACAGTTGTGTCACAGCCTGCTGACCGGCACCGATAAGACCAATAGTTTGTGCATTCGTGCGTGCTAGATATTTTGTCGCAACTGCGCTTGTAGCACCTGTCCGCATTGCACCCAGATGGTCGGCTTCGATAATTGCGAGCAACTCGCCATTGTGTGCGCTAAAAAGCATAACAATGTAACGCACACCATCACGAAATGCTGTATATGTTTTGAAACCAACAACATCAAATGTAGGAGCGGCGGCGGCTAACACAGTTAGAACGCCATTCGCAAATGTAAGTCTAGTACGGGGTTGATTCTTCACCAACCCTTGTGATTGTGCATGAAAAGCATCTTCTAGCACCGTTACTGTGTCACGCATGCTCAGTAAATCATGAACATCTTTTTCACGCACAATCAATGTCATACTCAGTACTCTACATTTCTTGCGTCTCTAATCCTCGCGGCGGATTACGCGGCGCATATACACGACGGTTTCGTGAACCTCGTAGCCTCTAGGAAGTTTCTTGTTATTCTGTGGTAACAGCAAGTCTTTTATTCCAGTAAGGGTTGGTAAAGCACTCTCCACAGACTTCGATGGGGAAGCGAGACGTGCGAGTAAGCCACGACGTAATAATTCTAATCCCATACCAACAGCTACCGCTCCCACACTTGCCGCAACACCGCGTGGTACAGGAAGGTTATAGAGAAGTGCGGGTAAATTCTTCTCTGCTGGTATAAGCCCAGTGGAAGATACCGCAAGGTCTGCTCCGCACTTGCTACAATAGATATCATTCTTTGCGACTGTAGACTGACATTCAGGGCATTTCATAGATATTTTCCTCCATGAGTCAGGCGATTCATTGAATCTCTTCTTTGCTTTTTCTATACGTTACGCTAGCTTTTTCACACATCTTATACCCTATTGTAACGCTTCTAGCGCAACGCGTCTACACTTTTTGCCAACAAAACAGACGCCCGTTCCACTTCTGCTTCTGTAGTCCATCGTCCGAGTGTCAGGCGAAGTGCTCCAAGTGCTTGTGTACGTGAAAGTCCCATCGCGGTAAGCACGGATGAAGGGTCTGTGCTTCCCTCATGACAGGCAGAGCCAGTCGAGCTAGCAATCTCAGGTGTAGCAGCAAGTACCTCTTCGCCTACAACATCGTCAACACGTATATTCAACGTATTAGGTAAGCGTTCTGTGGGATGTCCGTTAAGATGTACAGAATTTGGCAGATGGTGCTCCATTCTCTGCTGAAGCAGGTCACGCAAATGCTGTAAACGTATTTGGCTTGAAGCAAGTTGCTCATAAGCTAGCTCACAGGCAACACCTAGACCAACCATATAGGCGATGTTCTCGGTGCCAGACCTTCGTCCATGCTCTTGCCCACCTCCATAGATCGCTGGCTCAAGCTGTAAACCATCCCGTACATACAGTGCGCCAATACCTTTAGGTGCGTACAGCTTGTGACCTGCCACCGTTAACAGATCAACACCAAGCTCATCTACCAATGTCGGAATCTTCCCAACGGACTGCGAAGCGTCTGTATGCATAAGCACGCCATGACTATGGGCAATCTCCGCGATTTCCGCAATAGGCTGTAGCGTCCCCGTCTCATTATTAGCGTGCATGATTGTGACGAGTACGGTCTGGTCACTCATAGCGGCTTCTACATCCTCACTCTGTATACGTCCCTGAGCATCAACAGGGAGATAGGTTATACGAAAGTCATGCAGACGTTCAAGCGATTTACAGATATTCAACACAGCAGGATGCTCGGTGACTTGTGTGATGATATGATTGCCACGATGCCGCGCCATAAGAGCCGCACCCCGAATTGCGAGTGTGTCGCTTTCAGAACCACAACCTGTGAAGATAATCTCTGATGCTTGACAATGCAGAAGTTGCGCTACTTGCTTCCTCGCTGTACTCATAGCTTGTTGTGTGGGCAATGCATATGCATGGGTGCTTGATGGATTTCCAAAATGGGTTGAGAGATAAGGTAGTATTGCCTCAGCGACAATAGGGTCAACGGGTGTAGTCGCGTTATAATCAAGATAGATAGGGCCATTCTGTAAACCTGGATGCGTTTTCATATCTCTTCCCTTTTGCTAATAAGGCTTCATTGGACGACCCCATGTTACGTTTGCGACCACATGAAGCGATAGTATACCATCAGGATATTTTTTCAGCAAGATTTTCTTTGCCTCACTATCAAAGGCCGTCGCTATCTCTGGCTTCATGCGTTCCCTGGAAAAACCATTGCGGGAATGAAATGACTCAATATAGTCATCTACAGATTGGACGAACGGAACTGGTTGCGTGTCTTTCTCGCCGACTTTCTGAAAAAGATTGCGTGTCTCTAATTGATCGGCCAGTTCAAACGGTTGAAATTTTTTGCTGGTTGAGAACTGAGGAATAATCGCTGCAAGCTCGTCATACCAAGCAGTAGGTTGAGTGTCGTGCCTAATGATAGCGAGATAGCCATTGGGTGTCAACACCTCATGCAAACGCGGTAAGACGATAGCCCAATCCATCCAATGTAAGCTAGCTCCAGCAGTCACAAGTACATATGGTGGTTCTAAAGTAACATCTTCTACACGTCCGTAGAGCCAATGAAGATACGGATTGTCTCCATTTGGCAGACGTTTCCCATACTCAATCATATTTTGAGAAAAATCTACAGCATCGATTCTATCAACACGATCAACCAGCCGACGTGCGATATCGCCTCTACCCGTTCCTATGTCAAGGACATGACGAGGTTGCTCAGTGATGAGAGCATTCAGAATATCAAACACCTCATCAGGATATGAAGGACGATACTGATAAGCTTCTACTATACTAAGGTCTTTGAATTGTGTGCCATATTCAGGAGCAAGGTAATCTGGTTTGGGAAGCACGATTTCTATCCTCCTATAATTTTTTACTCTCTCGGCTGCTGTGTATTATTGTACACTAGAAAAATTTCGTCCTCTTTATGCCCATGAGCTAGGTACAAAAAAACAGAGAGCATGAACGCTTGTTTTGTATAAGCGCAAGGGGGTATACTTCCTGAGAGTCACCAACATTGGTGTTGGTGCTGAAAGCTATTTCATTGTAAGGAGATACCATGATCCAGTTAACCGCGCTCTATGGACAGCCTCAAGACCCTGCCGCTTTCGACGCGTACTACCAGAACACACATAGTCCCTTAGCATTAAAGATTCCAGGACTCAAAGGCTACATCGCTAATAAACCAGCAGCGATTAATCCACAAGAGAAGACGCCTCACTATCTCATTGCGGAACTCTATTTTGATAGTATGGAGGCATTACAAGCTGGCTTGCAATCATCCGAAGGTCAAGCGGCAGCAGGCGATACACAGAATTTTGCTACTGGTGGTGTCACTCTCGTAATAGGCGAGGTACGGGTGTACGACACAGTTTCGATTAGCTAACAAGACTCCA
>CAXTWV010000002.1:51303-64510 GCA_964248005.1 uncultured Ktedonobacteraceae bacterium
CTCGTGAGTGGTCGGCAACGTTCTTTCGTGTGGAGTCTTGTTATATTATACTGAGAACTTGGCGGCAAGTTCGCGTGCGCTCGGCTCGACAAGGACAGAGCCATCAGGAAAAACGATGGTTGGCACGCTACGTGCGCCATTGTTGACCTTTACAACATACTCTGCTGCATCGTCATTTTCTTCAATGTTGATGTAGTCGTAAGCAATGCCGTGCGAATCCAGCCAGCGCTTCGCCATGCGGCAATCACCACACCATGTGGTGGCATACATAACAACTTTTTCCTCGGTCTTTGGTGTTTGTGTGGTAGCGTCAGTCACGGTTAGCTCCTAATAAGTGTGAAGTAATGAAGAATATATCTACCCATTCCAACACTTCTTACAAGAAAAGTATTCCCACCCTTATCCTTCAATCAATACATCCTCGATCTTTTCATCTGTGTTTGTACAAATGTCGCTAGCGATCTGAGCCATAGATAAACGAGAAGACAACACAAGATTTAGCAAAAATTATGCGTCCTAAGAGATAGGAAGACAAAATGATAGCAGTGTATTTGTAAGGATTGCAACAATGTCTATTCCTATAAATGAATCATTGGAAGACTTGGTAGTACGGGCACAGGAAGGGGATTCAACAGCCTTTACTCTGCTTTTTGAACACTTTCATACAGCTATTTGTACTTATCTAGCCCATATGGTGGGTAACGCGGAGGAAGGACGTGATCTCGCGCAAGAGACATTTCTACGTGCGTGGAAAAGCTTGCCACACTTGCACGAAGCATTGTCGTTCAAAGTGTGGCTGTACCAAATCGCCACAAACGTAGGCTACTCACATCTGCGAAGGAGAAGGTTAACATCCTGGATAAGTCAGGAAGAATTGGACGTGGGCAAGGTAGATGCTCAACGAAGCGTCTCTGGACCCGAAGAGGGCGTGAGCGAAACGGAGATAGTTGAGTACACGCTTGCACAAATCTCTCCGAAGCAACGCACCTGTTTGATACTACGCATTATTTTGGGATTTTCACAGAGAGAAGTCGCGGAGATGTTGGGGATTAGCGAAACATCGGTAGGCGCATACGTGTGCCGTGGGCGAGAGCAATTTCGTCAGGTGTATATACGTATGAAAGGGAACATGCTATGAAAGAGCACACAAGAGACATAGTGCCACAACCTTGTCCCCAATGGGCCGAGAAACTGTCGGCCTTGCAGTTCCACGACCTTGCTTCACCAGATAAGGAAGAAACTGAGAGGCATGTTACAACATGTTTGGCTTGCTCAACTGTACTAGAGCAGTATCGGCGAATGGACCTATTACTGAAAGGCTTACCAGCAGTTCTGCCACGCGAACAATTACCAGTTCATTTGCTTACACAAACACATAAAGAACGCACAGGAGTGGACATGAAAGAACATATTATTCCTGAACAGGAAACAGGGACGATTGTGACACAGAGCAATAAAAGCCAGCATAAAGGAACCATGAGAAAGTTTTTGCAAGTCATGAGTACCTTGGCAGCCGTACTTGTAGTAGCAGCGATAGCGACAAGTGCATTCGTACTTTTCTCTCATAGAAATCAAGGAGGTATAGCTGGCAACCCTCTAGCTTCTTCCCAAACCGCCGTTTACTATAATCCAGAAATTCCAGGGAATGCGGGAAGAGCTAATGTGTATGCATTTAATCCCGACAATGGTTCTGTCATTTGGCGCACACATTTGCCAACGAAACTGAATACATCGCTCATGACTCAGTATCAAGGAAAAATCTTCGCGCCTGGTTACGATGGGAACATGTATGCACTCGATGCTTATAGTGGACAAGTTCTTTGGACATATTCTATCAAGAATGATCCAGTGTATCCCGGTGTCCCTCAAAGTAGCAATTCACCTAGCTCAGCGATACCTGCGGGCAATACCATTTTCTTTGGAGCACCAAGCGGTGTATATGCTGTGGACATTGATAACGGGAAATTGATTTGGCGCAAGAAGCCGCTTCCTACGTGTCAAGGTGCTCAAGTAACGTCATCAGGCAATACAACAATAGTAAATGGAAGCCCAACGTGTAGTATTGTGCCAGTAGCAGCGACAAAGGACACTGTGTTTACCTACATTGATGGCCTTTACGCACTCAAAGCTAGCACGGGTGCCGTAGTATGGAGCAACAAGAATACTCCATTTGCTGGGTATGGTCGTGTAGTGGCTGCAAACGGCAAGGTCTACATTATAGCCACTCATTCCCAGACGAATAGTTGTGAGAGTAAGCTCTCCATTTTGCAAGAGAGCAATGGACAGGTTCTAAAAACGTTTGATAACCTCGGCTGTGATGGCTCTACAGCACTTAGTAGTAGTCCTATAGCAGTCAGTAAAGGACTAGTAGTTGTTGCTGGTGATAAGAGTTTGACAGCTATTCGTAGCAGCGACGATACTCTACTTTGGCAGAAGAAGACGGCATTTGACATGAATAACCTGCTTACTACCAGTGATGGATACGCCTACTATCAAGGTATAGCAAACATCAAGCAACAAACGAAAGACAATACGAGTACAGGGACATATGATGAAAGCTACTACTCTCTCAATATGCAAACTGGTGTTATTGGGTGGAGATGGACGCGTAGCGTGAACTCAGATGGAGGGATAGGGAGTCCAGGTGAAGGAGTGATTGTCAATGGTAAACTGTGTTTTTTCTATGCGAGTGATTTCACTAATACAGGAAAAGAAGGTATGTTCGTCATCGACAATGGGAAGAAGTCATTCTATCCGCTTCCAGGAGATTGGCAGGTGTAGGGATCGATGTATCACGTCCTCGTTCGGGTGTTGAAATGCCAAGAGGACGTGATAATGCAGGTTAACGAATTACTTCGGGAATCCCACAGATGCCCACAACGGCGTCGTAGAGTAGGGTAGCCCCTTGTGGGCGTCCGTGGGATTCCATTATCACCCTATTTTATTAATGTGCATCATCGGTCCCTACAGATGGACATAGATGAGCGTAAACAGTTGTGCAGCTTGTTGCACAGATGCAGGATCGGGCTGCTTTGAGGCATCGAGTTTCACACTATATGCTCGTGCCGCACCAGAACGCTCTTGTACAAATGCAGTCAATTCTTTCGCAATCAGTTCTTTGTCGTCATGAATAACCTCTGCATTACCTTGAAGTTCTTTTCCCTGTAAACGCAACGTGACAGATGGATACTCAAGCAAGTTCTTGTACCATGCATGGTCTGTGAACAATACTATGATATTGCCACGTTTTGTGTAACCTAGAGGCGTTGTATAAGTCTTACCACTTTTTCTCCCCGTAAATGTCAGTAACACAAGCTGACTACCCAATGCACCTTGTAATGGTGAGTGAAGTAGAAATGCCATGACTTGGTTCATGAACTTAGAAGGTTTTCTTGGTGTATGCGTAGGAGTGTTCTCTACTGCCATATAAAAGTATTTCCTTTACTATCCTTCTGCTGGAACGAGTGATGGTTTGTTGATGCGCTCTAGCATCAGATCGAGAAACTTTTTGCCACCTGTAGCAATGAGACCAGGATTACGTGCAAGAATACCCATGACAAGACCTGCGTTAAAGTCTCCACGTAATGCTTGTGCCATTTGAGCAGGAGTGAGGCGTTTCATCAGGTCGAGTGAGCTATCCCATTGCTCGTCACTATAACTCGCAATGCGTTTGTTTATCATATACGAGATATCCATATCACGTCCAAAACGGGTACGCCACTGTTTGTCGAAGCGTTCCAGAAACCCTACCGACGTATTGCCCGCCTTGACCGCATCAGCTGCAACCTTACCTGCCATTTGACCAGAATAGATCGCGAAACGGATACCCTCACCAACAAGCGTTGAGCCATGACCACCTGCGTCACCTGCCAAAAGTAGTCCATTTCGCGAGAAATGTTCTACCGTTCCTTCTGATGGAAAAAGACCTGTATGATATTCAACTGGACTAGCACCCTTGAATTTTTCGGTTAATTGTGGAATATCTCGGACGATGCTATCAAGGTAAACGCGTGCATCGTCGTCACTATCAGGATGCAGGACACCAACTCCCAGTCGTACTCGTCCATTACCACGCGGAAAAACCCACGCGTAGCCTCGCGGCGCAAACGCACTCCCCATGATGAGATAGAGTTCATCCTGTGGGTAGTTGGGAGCGTACATATCATACTCCGCACCATAACCATAGCGGTGAAATGCCTTGCCCATGTCGGTGCGGACACCAATATGGCGTGAGAAGCCACTTGCATCAATCGTTACAGGAGATTTGAAGGTGAGACGCTCACTCACATGGTTTTTCGCGGTAACACCTACTATGTAGTCATTCTCTAGGAGTGTTTGCTCGACGGTATGACGCATACGAAGTTCCGCTCCTGCTGCAACAGCACGTCCCGCAAGGTATTGATATACGCCACGTACATCAATCACACACGCAACAGCAGGGTTGTAATATAAGGGAACTTCGCGCTGTGGAGAGAGAAATACAACCTTTGTGATAGGGTGGTAAAGATGCTCAGGTATATTGAGTGCCTTCATATCGCTCACCCAACTTCCACCACTTGTATGTACTGGATAGCCAATCTCGTTTTGTCGTTCTAACACCAGTGTACGTACTCCCTGCTTTGCCGCTGCTTCAGCCGCAGCCAATCCAGCAGGTCCACCACCCACAATTAACACATCATATTCGTTTGTCATACTATGCCTTCTTTAGAATATGTTTTCTTGCAATCGTAAGACTGCGACAACTATTTGTCTTTTAGTGTACCATGTGTAGGCAATTATGCTTTTCCGTGGCTAATTCGGGTAGTCAATGGCTATAGGAATTTTAAAGAGATACAAACGTTCTCTTCTAGTCAATGCGGAATAATCATAACAGTAAATGCAAAGGTTCTTTCATGAAAACGTTTGACGCAAATATTGGCCTGTCAGCGAATGCTTTGCGCCAAGCAATTGTCGTGGCGTGCCCTCAAAGATAACTCTGCCGCCTTTATTACCGCCTTCTGGACCCAGATCAATGATCCAGTCTGCGTTGCAAATCACATCGAGATGGTGCTCAATCACAATCACTGTGTTCCCCGCATCTACCAACCGGTTCATGATAGTGAGGAGGCGATCAATATCCGATAAGTGTAGACCGGTCGTCGGCTCATCCATGACATAGATGCTACCCTGTTTGTGAAGTTCGCTGGCTAATTTTATCCGCTGGCATTCTCCACCAGAGAGGGTGCTCAGAGGTTGACCGAGGGTCAGGTAGTCTAAGCCCACATCGCTCAAAGCCTGGAGCTTTGACTGCACTTCTTTCATCCTCAAAAACGCCAGTGCTTGGTGAACGGTCATGTTCAAAACATCAGCAATGGATTTCCCATTCAGTGTGTAGGTCAACACCTCGTCCTTAAAGCGTTTCCCGCCGCACACTTCGCAAGGAAGCTTGACCCCTTCAAGGAAGCCGAGGTCAGTATAGGTTACACCAAGTCCCTGACAATTAGGGCAGGCACCCTTGGAGTTAAAGCTAAACAGACCAGCGTCAACGTTGTTGACTTTCGCGAAGGACTTACGCACCTCATCCATGATGCCGGTATAGGTAGCGGGATTGGAGCGACTGGAAGTGCTCAGGGATGATTGATCAATCACCACTGCTTCCTGGTGCTGACTAAGAAAGGCTTCATTGATTAACGAGCTTTTGCCTGAACCAGCTACGCCCGTGATGACCGTCAGCACGCCAGTGGGAATAGTCACGCTGACATCTTGTAAATTATTCACCGTAGCGTGGATGATTGGCAGAACTCCGGTCGCCTGGCGAAAGCTCTCCTTAAGCGGCCTCTTACGCAGCAAATGGGTGCCGGTCAGCGTCTCAGCTTTGAGCAGACCGGTGAAATCGCCTTCATAGACAATCTTGCCTCCTTCGCTCCCGGCAAATGGTCCCATATCAACGATGTAATCGGCTCTCTTAATCACATCAGGATCGTGCTCTACTACAATGACCGTGTTCCCTTTGTCGCGCAATTTTTCCAGAAGTTCGTTCAGACGATGGACATCGCGCGGGTGAAGTCCGATGCTTGGCTCGTCAAAGATGTACATGACATCTACCAAGCTGCCGTTCAGATGCTTAACCATTTTGACCCGTTGCGATTCACCTCCAGACAGTGTATCGGTGGGTCGATCTAGGCTGAGATACTCTAGGCCAATCTCCACCAGATGTTGCAACCGTTCGGTCAACGTGCGAACGATTGGCGTCGCCATCGGTTCTGTGATACCTTTGACTACCTCTAAAAGCTCATCAACTTCCATCGCTGCCATGTCGGCAATAGTGTATCCCTTGACCTTACAGCTTAAGGCGGCCTGGTTGAGCCGTGTACCCTTGCAGAGTGGACAGGGGCCGAGCTTCAAAAAAGGCTCGACTTTTTGCCGTATACGAGGCGAGAGCGTCTGGATGTCCCGCGCAACGAACTTGCGATTGAACTTGTATACCAGACCTTCATAAGTGTTGTACGCCAGACCTGTATGTTTGCGCGGTTCGCTGTAGAGAAGCAGATCTAATTCCTCTGTTGTATAATCGGCTATCTTCTTGTCATTGTTGAAGAAGCCAGAATGCACATACAGCTCGCTTTCCCAGCCGGCCAGTCCTGGGGCGATAACAGCTCCCTCGTTCAGCGATTTTGTTGTATCAATCAGTGCTTCCAGGGTAATGCCGATCTTACGGCCCAGGCCATTGCATTCCAGGCACATGCCCTGTGGATCATTGAAGGAAAAGGCGTTGGCAAAACCTACATACGGCTTTCCGAGTCGCGAAAAGAGCGTGCGCAGCACAGGCGCGATGTCGGTGACTGTTCCCACGGTCGATTGCGATCCACCACCCAGACGTTTCTGGTCAACAATCACCGCCATACTCAAATTCTCAATCGCATCGACATCTGGCTGAGGATAGCGCGGCAAAAAGTTGCGAATAAACATGCTGAAATTCTCGAACAACAGCCGTTGAGCTTCGTTGGCAATGGTATCAAACACTACCGATGACTTCCCCGAACCAGATACGCCAGTAAAAATGGTGATTTTGCGCTTGGGCAGCTTCAGCGAGACATCCTTGAGGTTGTTCTCGCGGGCACCACGAATCTCAATATATTCTTGAACCATTCTGATTTACACTCCCTTTCACACTGTGAGAATAGTACCGGTTGGATATTGAAACCAAACAATGCTAAGGCTTTGATGCTGGAACACCTTCTCTTCAGTGCTTTGGCGTTTCTGCTCTCGATTATACGAAAAAACAGTATAGCAGAGAAGGATGCGAATCCGCAAACTTCTCATGTCAATAGAAATATGCCAATACATTGAACTATCCTCAAGAACATGCGTTTGCTCTTTTCCTCTCATCTTGTGTGCCGATAGAACACAGTAGGATGCTGCATGAATACAGCATCCTATGGTACGACACATTTTTTTAAGAGGAAATGAGGTTCTGAAGGAATGCGTTTCAAATATCTAGCGAGTCTCTTTTTAGTCTGTCTAGTGGGATTGAGTATTCTGGCGGGTCATATGCTTTCGCCACTGCAGACATCACATGCAGCAAGTCAATCCATGCCAGAGACAAAGGGAACTCGCCAACTTCTCCCTAACCCATCTCTCCACACACACGCTAATCTTCGGTGGATACATGGTCAGGGTATTGTGCCGGTGACGACCTCGCTCTATGAGGCAACAACTGATGCTCATACGATGTATGTACAGGGCTGTAGTGCCGCTCGCGGGTCAGAGGGTATTGTTATTCTTGACTGGGGACAACCCGTCTATGTGGGCAATGGACAGTATGGTACCTATGATTTTGGTGGACATGATGACTCGGATACCGCTATCTTGCACGCCTCAGCAAACTTTGCACTTGGTGTCTGGGCATGCCGTACCCCGATCACAAATATCGCTCTTGCGCTTGGAGAAAGCAATTATTATTCTGGCAATGCACTCCCACTTACCAGTGCCGCGTGGTATGTTGATGGTCAACAATGGGGACAGCTCGTCAACAACCTGAACAGCTTTGTTGTCAACAATCATTTTAATGTCATGGGTGTCTATGGTGCAGGCGACCTTGAGACAGGGTGGCAAACATTCACCTTAACAAGTAGTCTTGTTAACGGCTACAACAATACCTCGTCGCTAGCCTACTTCGATTTTGGTGATGATGCCCCCGGCTATTGGACAAACTACCAGACATGGTATATCGCGTATGGTGCCCATGACAACCTGCCTCTCCCCGAAATTTATTACAACGCTGATGCGACCTATGACTGGCAAGTACTAAATGTCTGGGCATGTACATATATGGGTGGCCCAATGTATATTCGAGGTGCTATGTCTACATCCATAGGCAATTCTTCCGCACAGGCATGGACCGCGATGTATCAAGCTACAGCATCGAATGCATGTACAGCACGCACCCTTCCATGGCTGACATTCTCTACCTATATTGCATAACGTCCCAATGTATTCGTAGAGACCCAATTTATCGCATCCGAGGGCGATTTATCGCATATGGTTTCAGCACTCGCACAATAAATTGCGCCTCGGACGCGATGCATCAGTCCCTACGAATTAATTTTATATCATGAAAAGGCAAGTGTACTATGCAGAAACATACTAAACCTATTCGTCCCATTTGGCTCTTATCACTCATCGCATTTTTATTTGTTCTTTGTGGAGTGCTTCTCACCTTCGCTCATCATTCACAAACGTCTACTGTCGCAAAGGGCATATCTCCACGAACTCCTATTGCAACAAAAGCACTACAACAATCATCAATCATAACACCTGTTGCGAGCCAAACAAACGCGAAAAAGATAGGACCACAGCAGCCTACAATAACACCAGTACATACTATAGTAGTTGCAACACCCACACTTGCTGTATCGACGCCCACACTTATTGCATCTACACCTCAGCAAACACAATTTGGAGTATTTGCGCTGTCATCGGGAGGACCTCTACCAGTACCTGAGAGCGTTTTGCATCCAACAAACATCGCACGCGTGATGATTGGCTCAACACTTGTTTCTGTATACGCTGGCTCGATGTCAAGCAACCCACAAGCGGGCATTCTCTGTATTTTACGAGAAGACCTTACGACAGGTCAGCTACACCTACAAGTGTATCAGGGACCTCAAACAGGAGGCGCGTTGACAATTCTTTCCGCACAGAAAAACATACTGAAAGTCGCGAACACGAAGATGCAGGGTTCTTTCGACCTGAACACAAACACGTTTCAGTGGTAAACGAATGTAGGGACCGATGAAGCAGTTTAACAAATTGGTACGGACACGTCAATTGTAGGGGCCTTAATTCATTACGCCATCGTTCAGCTTGTGGTGCGGGACGAGGGCGTAATGAATTAAGGCCCCATAGGCGTCAAGTTAAGGAAAGCTGAACGCGCTCTGCACGAGGCGTGAGGTACTCAACCGAGTGCTTCGCGCCTCAGTAGAACAGCCCCCTCGAACGCTTTGGATCATGAGTCGAAGGGCTTTGCCAAGCCTGAGATGGTGGCAGAACCCATGCACCAGCGTGGGGACGTGTTCTCGCAAGACCTCCGCCACTCCCGTCAGAGAGTGGTGAGGATCGTCCCAGCACGCCAAGAGCAGGACCCAATGTTGCACCACCATCGCAATCAGTTTGGCATACACCTCACAGAGAATGCGCCAGCCGTTCGTCGTCGTCCATTCATCAATCAACGCGTGCTCCTTCCACAACTTAAACAGCAATTCAATTTGCCAGCGTGCTCGCATCACCACAAAGGCTTGTTCCAAGCTCAGCATGGACATCGGCACATTCGTCACGATGATCGTCCAATGCGCCAAGTCTAATGCCACCAGATTGACGGGCTTGCTGTGCTTCACGGCGTACTCCCGAATGCGCTGTTGGCGTTGCACCGCGACCTCGGCTGGAACTCGCTTGACCAACAGCCGAACGCGTTTGAGCAGTTTGTTGGCTCCCACATCCACCACCCATTCGGCTTGTGTTTGTCCCTCAGACAGCCCGGCAAGCAGAGTAGCAACATCAGTTCGCCGCTGCTGATGCCAGAGCACCGCTCCCACTTTGACCCGAATACAAAAGTACACGCCTTGCTGCATCAAGCCGCTCAGATACTGTAACGACCAGTACCCTAGGTCTGCCAACCACAAACTGCCTTTGGGCATCTGCTGCTCGCACAGCACACTGGCGAGTTCATGACGCCGCCCTGCATGCAGATGCGGCCCATGCAAGCTCCCCCCTTTGAGGTCGAAGCGCACCGTAATCTTGAGCGCGGCCTTGCTCTTGTCAGGTTTGCTCTTGGCCGCATTGCCTCCACAGCCTTCCCATACCTCAGAGAGGGAGCTGGGCAAACTGAGGGTGCTTCCATCTTCCACGAACACCGCGCTGAATAGCTGCATCCACGATGGCTTTGCTTGACTGATGCCCACCACCTCTTGCACCGCTCGTCGTAACAAGGCCAGTAACCACTGAGCCGTCCGCTCAGTAAAGTGACAATCCACCTCTTGTTTGCTCAGCTTCAAGTCCAGGGCACCCGCAAAACGGGCCAGCGCACTAGGACCGCTTCGCGGCAAATGCCACCAGCCCATCACCAACAAGAGGGCTAGTTTGTGCAGGGGGATGTTTCGTTGTCGCAATCCTGCCTCTCGTGCTAACTCTACTGCATCCTGTTCAAACAGCCGTTTCATCGTCGTGTTTAACTGTGGTATACTCATCATCGCATGACTCCTGTGAGAGAAGAATGTTTGGTTCATCTCTATCTTCTCACAGAAGAGCATGGTTGTCATCTCTTTTTTCTAACTCATCCTTCCTTAACTTGACGCCTATGGGCGTAATGAATTAAGGCCCCTACATCATGACTATTTTGTTAAATCACATCATCGGTCCCTACGTTGTTTATCATCGACGATAGGGGCGGTGAGGTAGCGTCACTTGCTCATGTGGTGGCTTCCTCCACGGAATAAGAAATAGGATAAGCATAAGTGCAGCTAATCCTAGTGTGCCGCCAACTACTAAAAGGACAAGTTCCAATGACGATGTACTCAGAGTGAACGAGAGTTTACCTGGATCCTTTGGGCTAGCAGGAGACATGACAGCCGAGAGTGCTCTTGTAGGGGTTGGGCTTAGCGAAGGTGAAGGTGTTGGAGAAAGACTAAGAACGGTCAGGACTGCTTGTGCTTTCAACGCTGCTGTTGTATCGGTAGCAATAATCGTCATAGTGGCTTGTGTACCATCGAATTGTGCAGGTATACGAACTGCTCCTGTCACCATGCCTTTTGTATCTGATACAAGCGATGTATCAAGCGAAACCAAGGCATTATTTGCATCGAGGAAGGCGAGTTTGACATGTGTTCCTTGAGGCAACCAGTTACTGCCGGAGACAGCAACAACATCGCCTGCTTTCCCTTGTGTTGGATTGAGTAAGATACTTGGAGATGTCGCATGCTGTTCACCAGGAACAGCGAGAACATGGTACGGTGCTGTTGCGACTGTTTTTGCGCTATCAGTCACAACAATATTCCATACACCAGCGGGTCCATTTTCAGGAAGCAGAAGTTCTGTTGCTATAAAAGTGCCGTTGCGTTGCACCTGTACCAACCCTTGACTTGAAACTCCAAACGTACCAGAGGTCTTTTGTGCATCACTATAGGTAATTTTTGCTGGACCAGCGTGAAAGTTTTTACCTTTTACTGTCAACGTCACGCCCAATGGTCCTTGCTGCACATTCAACGTCACGGAGGGCTTAGGATGCGAGGCAGCATACACAGACGAAAAAGGTAGTAACAGTATACCTCCAACAAAAATACACAGCATGAGACGGCGATACCGATAGAGTTGCAAAAGCAATAATGACATGAATAACGTGGCTCCTAGAGATTCAGACAGTTCTACTGAGCAGGAAAAAACGTGGGATTCCTGTTTCCACCTAGAATAAACGTGTATCATGATGCTATTGGTCGATAGGGAAAAGTTTATTCTTTCGCCGCTATGTCTGCTTTGCCTCTCACATTGACCAATGCAACGCCCGTAATGATTATTACACCACCAACAATCGAGAGAAGTGAGGGGACTTCACCCAACCAGGGCCATGCAATTAACGCGGCTAGTACAGGTATAACATACAGAAAGCTTGTTGTATTGGAGGCAGGCAACCGCGCAAGTAAGTAGGCCCAGGCGACATACGCGATAGCCGCTGGGAAGATGCCCAAATATATAATCGCAATTGTTGCCTCTCCTGGAGCGGCTTGTACCTGTTGCAACAAGCCTGGAGCATACACCAGCATAAAGAGTGTTGCCATCCAAATAGTATATGTTGTCAGTTCTATGCCTGAATATTTTTTCAAGTAGGGTTTCTGTATGACAAAATAAACGCTTTCGGAGAGTGAGGCAAGCAAAATAAGCAGTGCTCCTGGCGCAAATCGCAGTCCTCCACCTTGCCCAGACACGACGATAATTACGCCTACAAAGCTTAAAAATATGCCTATCCATCCCAGGAGACGCACGCGTTCGCGTAGAAAAATAGCAGCAAGGATAGTAGTGAAACAAGGAACTGTTGCTACTAAAAGACTTGAAGCTCCCGCAGAGACGCTTTGCTCTCCATAGGTGAGCGCGACCTGATAGACGGTAATACCAAGAAAGCCAAGAAGCAGCATCGCTGGTATGTCTCGAAGCGCAGGCAGGCGCATGCGTGTAAGCAATGCATATATGAAAAGTGTTGCAGAAGCGACAAGAAAGCGAAACAGGGCAAGATGTCCAGGCGTGTATACTTTAAGACCTGCTCGAATACCTGCGAAAGAAGAAGCCCAAAGCACTAATACAAGGGTAAGCGCGATAAGCATACGAGCGTCAATGCGTATTTTAGAGAGTGGTCGTGGAGCCAGGGGTAGACGTGCCATAGTAAAGTTCTCCCAATTCCAGTTTATCATACATAGCGATTATAAAACTCACCTCAGTGAATGACTATATAAAAATGATGCTAAAAATCTCGTTTGACCAATGAATCGAAAGCAAAATAAGTACATCGCGTCGATGGTAGGGACCGATCCATCGCTTCCTTCTTGGCAATCGATAATTGACAAGGGCGTAATAATTGGTGCGGCCAGTAAGTAACAAGGGGAACGCACATTGCTTCGCTCGTGCTGTGGACACGATAAATCGGTCCCTACACTCGACGTATCATTTGGTTGCTAAGATAGTC
>CAXTWV010000003.1:0-62107 GCA_964248005.1 uncultured Ktedonobacteraceae bacterium
CCTAGACGCTCTTCCAATAACGCACGACACGTTCCCACTTCGGCGGCGACTTCATCAGAAGAAGCAAGATATGCTAGAACAGGATGATGCATTGTGTGTGCTCCGTATGACACCCACCCACTTTCCTCCATCTTCTGGACTTCGGCCCACGTCAATGGTCTATCGCCCTCTTCCTCTACTGTAACGGTTGAGGGAACTGCTAGCATCTGACGATAAGAAATTAGGGACCTTTCACGTTCAGCAACAGATGTTGCGTGGCGCAAAGACGTATCAATGGCTCGTGATAACGCAATACGCTCATCTACCTGCTTTAAGTGATAAACATTCCCATCCAATGTTACTTCTTCAACTTCGGCGCGGCGAACGAGGCGGCGTCCCTCACCCCACCAGAAATAATCTCCGCTCTCAAGATAGCCAGGAATAAGAAATAATGTCACGGGTACCTGTAGTCGGCAAACGTGCGGAAAAAGGTGCGTATAATTATCATGATAGCCATCATCGAATGTTAGTACTAATGGTGTACGCTTATCCTTTTTTTGAGCCTCTCTGTTTGATGACGTATATAACTCTTGTAGTGCCTCTTCCAAATGCAGTACTCTATAATGACGGCGTAAGTAGAGCAAGTGACGCCGAATATCGCCTCCTCGCGCACGATGGTAGTTAAGAATAATCAACTGTCGCTTTGTCCGTTGCATAAGCCAACGTGATAAAGCGACTAAGCCAGTATAATAGAGACATGCCGCCACAACTATACCTGCCCGTTTACGCATATGTTCTCTCCAAGATTATGGGTATGTAGTATGTTTTACCCATTTGTTTCACCACTATTTAGGAACAGCGTGATGTATCACTAATTCAGCCATAATGTACGTCATAAGCTTCTGAATGCTAGGCACGACAACATCTTTACCAGCACAGGTCTTGTCAAAAATGGCTCGATAATTATCCAGAGCCTTTCCCCAATACATAGAGCCAGATGCGAAAACCATTGCTCCTGAAGGCGCGATATAATATGTAGTGTTGCTGATATCGTTCACACCACCATCCGCAACTGTATGAGAAGATCCAAGTATATGCAACCCCTTTGGCGAAGACTTATCCGCATACACACGATCCCATGCGTAACCTACAAGACTACAGCCATAAACTTGTCCATTTTCCAGACCCGTAGGAGTAAGAAAAGAAGGATTCGTATTAGTCGCTGCTTGCCATGCGAATCCTTGCTGAACGTGAGTAAGGCTTGAATACATCACACCTATTAAAGCGTTTTCTGGTCGTGACAATGCTGGGTCACGCCATCTACTCGTGACGCGAGTACTATCTATAACGTACTCTGGATCGCGTGTCAGATCGTTCTGGCTGGTCGCTACTTTATAACAGATAACAGTTCTATTCGCTACACCGTGACTATCTGGGCCAAAGCGCATTTGCCAATAACTAACATCTGCTCCTAAGAACGCTAATCCTACGCCTTGATCGCGTGCGTATTTAACACCATCGCGCATCTCTTTTGTCCAATATTCATCGTGTCCAAGAGAAATATAAGCCTTATGCTTCAATAATTGTGAAGGGGTATTCTGTAAATTCACGTCACTCATATATGAAATATCGTATCCCTGTCGCTCCATCCAGCGGATAGCGTTTGCCTCGAAAACGAGTACTTGACTAGCACCATTTTGCTGTGCATATGGCCTGTCGAACGAGACATGTGTTCCTTTTGCTCCTGTATCGGATTCGCTGAATAAATCGTTTCCCTTTGGATATAGACTCGACCCACCCCAATCATTAAATGCTACATTTGTTGTATCAGGCGTTACCGCAATATATGTTGAGGTGGGGTTACTAGCTAACACATCAAAAGGTACATAGGATTGCATTCCATTTATGTCCGTAAATTTGGCAAGGTATACGCCTGTTGTCCAATTTGATGGAACTACTAGAGAGTAGGATACTTGCCAATTTGCCTCGATGAGACCTGTTTGTTTATTGATGCTACAGGAAGTGCAATTCACAAGCTGACGTGTAACTGAATCGTAGTATCCTTGACGATGACCTACCTGCTCACCTAACGAAGTGATAAGTCTTCCACCAAACCCTCCATACCACCCCAATCTATACATATCAATCCAGTAATGCGTTCCCTGCATTTGAGTGCTTACATAAAACGATAATGATTTGCCGGGTGATACAGATGTCGCGTTTGCGTATGCTTGAAGTTGTGTTACTGCGGCTTTATTACCAGGAATTTGCCAGTTGTTCGTCCCCGGCAACGCGTTTTCCCGCACAATTGCATTGCCTGTTACTTGCTGAACAGAACTACTACCTTTCCCCGTAGCAACCGCGCTCGCACCCCCTGAAAAGTACGAAGGACCAAGAAACACGGCACCTAATGACAGGCCGACAGCAAGAAAAAGTGCGCTAGCAAATAGGATGACTCGCGGTTTCACCAGGAACCTCCATACCATTATGTAGTACGTTTTCAGGCATAAATATATGTATACAAAGACAAAATAAGGAACAGAAGATAGCAATACAAAGTACCCAATGTAGAAAATATCACACTGCCTATGTAAATAAGATGTCTATTCAGGTAGAGATTTAGTAAAGCAACTCCCTTTGATGTAGAGAAATTCGCATGTATGCGAAACAGCACAAAGAATGTCTTAAGTCATATGAGGTTATGAAAATGGCAAAGGATGTACACCAAAGAGCCTTCTTCTCAACGTCATCTCAACATCAGCAACAACCACATTCTCATAGATAAGGGTGTATCTTTATAAAGTATGAGTTTCATGTGAAAAAGGCTTTGTAAAGAAGACTTGGCTATTTACATCCATAAATGTTACAGAAAGAGACCTTCGCGGGTCTGAGTAGTAGTAGTTCTCAGCATTTCTATTTTTGAAGGATGGTAATACAATGCAAGGTTGGCTCAACCGTTATACGTTAATCGCCAAACGTTGGATATGGATTATGTTGCTTGGTGTGGTTATTTGTGGAGGTACAACCTATGTTATAACAAAGCTTATGCATCCCGTTTACAAGGCTACAGCACTTCTGGTACTTACGACAGCAGCGTCACCATCGGCATATGATAATACGTCAGCAGTCTTAGAAGCACTCCCCACGTATGCTCAGTTTATTAGTAACCCGGAAATATTGCAGCCTGTTGCTTCACAGCATCATCTCACGGTCAAACAGTTGAGCGCAATGATTACGGTCAAACCACAGTCGAATACACAAATCATTCAGCTCGATGTTCAAAATAACGACGCGCGTCTTGCCGCACAGTTAGCGAACGATATTGGTGCGAGTTTCGCACAATATACAAATATACAGCTTAACGGCGTCATGCAGGTGAAGGTTCTGCCAGCACTTCCACCAGTAGACGCTGACCATCCAAAACCCTCATTCGACGCACTTATTGGTGCATTGGTCGGATTGGGCCTTGCGCTAGCAATCATCGTTATATTTGAATGGACCGATGATCGCATGACCCGTCCAGAAGAAATACAGGAACTTCTTCAGACAGAGACACTCACCACTATTCCTGAGTTATCCGCACAGGAACGATTAAAAAACGCGGAAGAGACACCTGCTCTCGCCGAAGGATGCCGCATTCTCTGTGCTAATCTGAACAGAGCACAAGCAGAACAGCCGTTTAAGCTCGTCATGGTTACAAGTGCTCTTGCAGGTGAGGGAAAAAGCACTATCGCGGCTAACCTTGCATCATTTCTGGCAATGACAGGAAAGCGTGTCCTGCTCGTTGACGCAGACCTGCGTCATCCTGTGCTAGATCAGCACTTTCAACTGAGCAACAACAGAGGTCTCTCGAATGCTTTTCTCGAAATGTGGGCACGTGTCGAGGTCGAGCTAGAAGGTCAACCTACTGAGCTTCCTTCGTTGCGTGTTTTAACGGCAGGTGTACTTCCCTCAAATCCATCAGAACTGCTACAGTCACAGCTTGCCCAGCAACTTTTCCAGCATTTCAAAGCGTCGGAGCATTTTGACTACATCATTTTCGATACACCACCACTTCTTCCTATTGCAGACGCCCAGATTATCGCGTCGAATGTAGAGGTTGCAATTCTCGTTGTTGATGCATCAAAGACCTCACGTAAGATGCTTGTCCGAGCGAAGCACATTTTGGCAAGAACAGGAGTGAGAATACTAGGTGTTGCACTTAACAAGAGCCAATGGTTAGATGACAATGCTACACGCGAATATCTCGGTGGCATTCAACAATCAAGGCCACGAGCAGACATTTCAATGTCTACACCACCTCAAACACCGCCTATTGAGCAGACAGAGACCAAGCCTCTTTCTAACGGGAAAGTCGAGGACACAACCATTACAATGTCCCTTCATGGCATAAAGGACTCAGAAAACTAATATCACCTGAAACATTACTGGTGGGTCATGAGACATTGAAAGGGAGAGTTCATGAAGCAAGAATTACTAAAGAAAATACAATCGCGTTCTCTGCGGGTGGCAGTTATCGGGCTTGGGTATGTAGGATTGCCACTCGCCACAACATTTGCCGAAGTCGGTTTTGAGGTGACGGGAATTGATGTGGATCAGCAGAAGGTTGATACTGCAAACAAGGGCGAGAGCTATATTCCTGACATCCCAAGCCATATCTTGCAAACGTTAGTTGAGTCGAAGCATCTGCATTTCACTACGGACTTCTCTGCCTTAGAAGACGTTGATGCCATCAGCATCTGTGTTCCAACACCGCTAAGAAAAACACGCGACCCTGATATTTCGTACATTCTTTCGGCAACACAGCATGTACGCGAGCATCTCCACAGGGGACAGATGGTCGTTCTGGAAAGCACAACCTATCCAGGCACAACGGATGAGTTGGTCTTACCTGAACTTCTCGCGACTGGTCTTGAAGTGGGGAAAGACTTTTTCCTGGCATTTTCGCCTGAGCGCATCGACCCAGGCAATGCACATTTTGATACAAACAACACTCCTAAAGTTGTTGGTGGTATTACGGCGGATTGTACTGAATTAGCACAAGCATTTTATGGTGCAGCAATTAAGCAGATCGTTCCTGTCTCCTCAGCACGTGTAGCTGAGATGACGAAATTACTTGAGAACACGTTCCGGGCTGTCAATATCGGCCTGGTCAACGAGATTGCGATCATCTGCGAAAAACTCAATATCAATGTATGGGAAGTTATTGATGCAGCCGCCACGAAGCCCTTTGGTTTCATGCGCTTCCTTCCTGGTCCTGGTTTAGGTGGACATTGTATTCCTATTGACCCGCACTACCTATCTTGGAAACTGAAAACACTTGATTATACTGCTCGCTTTATAGAACTTGCCGCAGAGGTTAATAGCAGTATGCCTCACTATGTCGTGAACAAAATAAGTGAGGCACTCAATGAGCAGAGAATGAGCTTTAATGGCTCAACGTTATTAGTGCTTGGTGTTGCCTATAAACGCAATGTAGGCGATGTACGAGAGTCACCAGCACTCGATATCATCCAAGAATTACAGTTACGCAAAGCAACTGTACTTTATAACGATGAATATGTGCCTTCGCTCACCTTGCCAAACCATACGCTTTACTCACAATCGCTGAGTAAAGAGCTATTACAGTCAGTAGACTGTGTAGTGATTATCACTGATCATAATTACTATGACACATCATGGATAGTACAAGAGGCACGTTGTATTGTTGATACACGCAACATGACGCAAGGACATGAGGATACAAAGATTATCCGTTTATGATCGCCTCTTGCATGTATCCCTGCTTTCTTTTATATATAGAGAATGGTTAAGAAAGAATGTCTCAGCCCTTGGACACTGGTACGAGCCAGCCCCTTCTTAGTACGACAAGTGCTCATCTTGCAGCAGTGCGCCTAAAATCGGCTAATAAGCAGATTTTTCGGGCATTGCTTAGTCTTGCCTCCGCGAACCTACTCATACGGGTTATGGGCATGTTTAATCAGGTTGTGGTGGCGGCTCGCTTCGGACAAGGGGCGCAGATGGACGCGTATTTTGTTGCTTCTGGCTTACCCGTATTGTTAGCACAATTACTCGCAAGCTCTTTAGAGGCATCAGTGATTCCAATATACGCAAGCTTGAGCGGAAAAGGGAAGAAAGAGCAGGCTTCCCGTCTCTTTAGTACACTCTTAAATCTTTTGTTCATCAGCATGGTTGTTGTCACCATAGGTATGCTGATCCTACATAACCAGCTTGTACTATTTTCAGGACCAGGATTAAAAAGCAGTTCTCTAGCACTCGCGGACAGTTTGACGCCCTATATCTTTCCGGTGCTTATATTTATGGTGTTGAACAGCTTTATGGAATGTTTGCTCAACACTGAAGGTCAGTTTGGCTGGCCCGCCTACGCAGGCATCCTGGTTCCGATTACAACAGCGACATTAGTAGTGCTTGCAGGCAAATCACATGGAGTTCTGATCCTTTGTATTGGAACTCTACTTGGTCAAGTATTCCAACTGCTCGTCATTATTTTCCGCGCACGCAAAGCCAAATTTGTCTATAAACCGATACTAGACCTGCGTAGCCCGGAGCTAGCTGCTATTGGTATTGTTGCCTGGCCCGCGCTGTTTAGTGGGTTGATTAGTCAGGCCAGTCCTTTCGTAGACCAAATCTTTGCATCCACACTGAGCGTTGGTAGTATTGCAGTGCTGAATAACGCCCTCAAGCTGATTAGTGTGCCAATTGGAGTTATCTTCGCGTCTGTTGGGCGTGCAGCACTTCCTTATCTTGCAAGACAAGCAGCCATTAAGGACATGCGAGCGTTCAAGGAGACGTTGCGTCTCTATCTCTGGGCTGTCGGTATTAGCACAATAGCACTTACGGCAGGAATGATTATCTTTGCCCATTTAATTGTGGAAATTATTTTTGAGCATGGAGCATTCACAGAAGGAGACACGAATCGAACAGCGATAACAGTCATCGGTTTCGCTATTGGTCTCACTCCAATGTCATTCGGTTTCATTACCTCACGTGCATTTAGCGCATTGAAGAAAACGCGTGTCTTGCTTTATGTAACAGTCTTTAGTGTTATCGCTAACGCAGTATTTGATTACATCTTTGGTAAACTTTGGCAGAGCTTTGGTATTGCACTTTCAACATCAGCGGTCTACGCTTGCACGATGTTTATTTTGCTCTTCACATTGCGTAGCTCAATCGGTAAATTGTACCTATTTACTCCACCTCGCGAGGTGTTAAATGTCATCTGGCGACTCGGATTAGGACAATATTATATGGATTGGATCAACTGGAAGAATCAAAACTTTAACGGCACAAGACTTCCATATAATTTGCGGAAAAAGATTACACGTGCGAGTATTGTGTGTGTTGTCTTTATTGCTGGAATCACAATGACTGTGATCAACTCGCTCTATGCGCTTCGCATCGCGCTAGGCTCACTTGTCGTCCTTGCATTGCTCCGTTATAAGTACGCCCTTTTGATTGTTTGGGTCGCAGTTGACGCGCTTATCGGCTCCACTATTACCATCTTTAGCGGCAATAATCTGCTTTCGGGGCTAACAGTACCGACACTTTTGCTTATGTTCGTGATGCCAGTCAAAGCATCGTTCAAGCAAATGCCGATTTTACCCTTCCTCTTTGCCTATTTCATGTGGGTTTTTGCCAGTATCGGTATCTCTGCTATTGGTGTTGGGCAATTTCTCACTTACTGGTTAGTGTACTTGGACTATGTGGCAGTCTGCGTACTAATCATCAACTTGCTCACCACACGTAAAAGATTTATGGGTTTAATCGACTCAATAATGATCCTTTCGCTGTTTATCTCGTTCTATGGTATCTATGGCTTCTTTACAAAACAGAATGGACTCTATGATACAAATATTGCGTCACTGTACCGTATTGGTTCCGTCTTTGCGGCTCCTCCAACACTTGCGTTCTTTTTGTCGATGATCATTCCTCTTGCCATATATCGCACAATTACTTTACAGGGCTGGAAACGTATTATTGGCATATTTTACACACTTGTATTTCTAGCAGCACTTGGTTTGACCTTCACACGAGGAGCAATTATCAGCGTTCCTCTCAGCATTATCGTCATGATTCTTTTCCTGCCTTCGCGCAAGTTGAAGATTGGTATGTTGAGTGGTATCAGTGTTGCAGCAATTGCGGTAGTGCTTCTGGCACTCTTCAGCAATTTACCTATCTTTAGTCGTTTCCTCAATGGAGATATAACAACACTCAATGGACGCACATATCTTTGGCAGGCACTCCTCGACCATTTTGACCCAACGCAGCTTCTCGGTCAAGGATTGACGGCTTCCGATGTTTTGCTAACTAACTTACAGGTTGGTGTGGGGCGCGGTGTGATCGGTACAGCACCACATAACATCTTTCTCGGAACCCTCTACGATCATGGCATTATAGGCGTTACCCTCCTCTCACTGGTCCTGCTAGCAATTCCAATAACGTTGCTTAGACGTATGCGTGGAGCGACGGCGGAACATCGTCTTATTCTTGCTGCCGCACTTGCCGCGTTCATTAGCATCTTTATCCAATCGTTAGAGGTTACGGTCGTCTGGAATCAGCAGGTTGGTGTCTATGTGTGGATGATTTTGTCGCTCCCCTTCGCGCTCTACTGGAAAACGGCTCGCACAACCAGCAAGGAAGACAGGGCAGAGATAGTGATCACAAATCAGGAAGCAATACAAGCGGTGGAAGAGGAGCAACTCGTTCATGCCTAAATCTTTGTTGAAAGGGAGCCGTCTGCGCGTCTGTGTCATTTGTTTTATGTTCTCTCCTCTGATTGGCGGCTCGGAAGTACAAGCGGAGAAACACGCACGTCAACTACAAGCTCTCGGTCATGACGTTACCGTTGTCACACTACGCCTGAATAAGCAATGGCCCAAAACAGAACTCTTAAATGGATTGCCTGTGGTGCGCGTAGAGGGTTGGTATCGCCGCAATGGAACGCTGCATATCGGGCGGTTCGGACATCCATTTCTTGACATTGCGATGTTCCTTACATTGTGGAATATGCGGGACCGATATGATGTCATTCACTGTATGCAGCTTTCATCTATAGGTACGGCGGCTACCCTCGTGTGTCAGCTTACAAGAAAACCTATCATTCTCAGCATTCAAAGTGCTGGACCCAATGAGCAACAGCAAGCACGTATTCAGCACAATGGTCCTTCACTCATGGCTGATACACTTACGACACTCAACGCCGATTTCTTAAAAGTGGGAGCACATGATTGGACAGCTGGTGATATCGAGAATTTGCCTCACTCGACGCTAGGTGGTCATGCTATCCTTCGCTTTCTCAAACGCTCTAATGCATTTTATCAGGTACTAAGCAATCGCTGTCGAACCTATTTGACAAAGCATGGCTTTAAACCAGAGCATATTGAACGTATTCCGAACGGCGTCGATATTGATACATTTCGACCTGCTGTTCACCAACCCGACCCGTCACTGCCGGAACGCGATATTCTTTGTGTCTCGCGTCTGGAATATCCGAAGGGAGTGGATGTACTCCTCCATGCATGGGGGCGCATGATGCATGAACCTTCTGAGTGGCGTACTTCTCTCAAACCTCGGCTGCGTATTGTTGGGCAAGGAATATTTCTGCCACAGATGCAACGCATTGTCGAGGAACTCGGCATTCAAGAAAGCGTTGAATTTTTAGGTCTGCGCCGCGACGTGGTGAATTTGTTACAACAATCCTGGGGCTTTGTACTCCCTTCGCGTTGGGAGGGTATGCCAAACGCGCTTTTAGAAGCAATGGCTTGCCGTCTTCCATGCGTAGCAACACGGGTGAGCGGTAGTGAAGATATTATTGATGACGGTATCAATGGCCTCCTGGTAGAGCCTGAAAACCCTGCGGAACTGGCAGTGGCATTACGCCGTATCGTGGAAGATACATCACTTGCACAAGCATTAGCGCGGGAAGCATACACAACAGTTGTGAATGAATATCAACTGAAGACAATTGCCGAGCTGAGTTTACAACTTTATTATCGTCTTTTAGGGCAAGAAGGCAAGAACGTTTTGCCTCTGGTTTTGGAAAATGGAGGGAGGGTATGAGCCAGCAAGATGCATCGCGTACCTCAAAGAGATTACGCATTTACATTGCGATCTCGACATTCCATCCTTACGTTGGTGGTGCGGAAAAACAGGCGCATGCCCAGGGATGTGTGTTGCGTGAACGTGGGCACGAAGCGACAATTGTCACATTTCGTCATGACAAACAATGGGCAAAACACGAGACAATAGGCGGAGTGCCAGTGAAACGCATCGCAGGTTTACTTCTAGGCGACAGAAAAAATCAGCCGAGAGTGTTTCAGCAAGCACTCTATATATTAGCATTGATTGTCATGGGATGGACCTTGTGGCGCGAACGACACAAGTATGATCTCTTACATGTCTACCAACTGAGTCTGCTCGCATTGCCAGCAGCAATTGTGTGTAAACTGAGCAAGAAGCCTTTGATAGTGGCTGTGCGTAGTTCAGGCTCATCGGGGAAGATTTCGGGGTCGCATACTACAGCGTCAATGCTCGCTGGCCCTCTCGATCCAACAGAACCGTGGTTGCGCATAGATGCACAAACATGGGTAGATGGTGACTTAGAATCGCTTGTTCGCATGGGCAAACCATTTGTGCGCTATACACGTATGATCCTGCTTCAGATACATGCAGTGGTCGTGGTACTGAGTTCGCGGATGAAAGAGTATGTTGCAGCACATGATTTTCTGTTGCCCAATACGCAACTCATTCCTAATGGCGTAAATACAAAACGCTTCTATCCTACATCCGACACGTCCTTACAAGAAACGAGGGCGCACACTGTCGTCTGCGTTTCAAAGTTGCGCTACGAAAAAGGAGTAGATGTTCTTCTGCAAGCATGGTATCTGGTTCAGCGGCAGGTACCACAAGCACGACTCATTCTCGTAGGAAGTGGTCCGATACAATCACAACTAACACAAATGGCTGAAGCACTTGGTATCAGAGAGAGTATCGAATTTGCAGGGCTACAAAGCGACGTGGTAGCACAAGTACATAGGGCGGGTATTGCAATCTTACCCTCGCGTTGGGAGGGTATGCCCAACGCCGTTTTAGAGGCAATGGCTTGTGGCATTGCATGCATAGCAACACGAGTCAGTGGAAGTGAAGATATCATTCAGCAAGGTGTCAACGGCTTACTTGTCGAGGTTGAAGACTATGAGGCAATGGCAGAAGCACTCTTGACCCTACTCTGTGACACTACCCTCGCCATACAGTATGGGCAAGCCGCTCGTGCAACTGTTGAGCAACGCTATAGCCTTGAACATATTACTGATATGTATATAGAACTGTACCAAAAGATGGTTACACCGCAAACAAACCATGTAGAGCATCTTTCTCCTTCTGAAAGCTACATCGGATAAGACGTTTGCGAAAGGATAGTTTCTTTATGTGTGGAATAGCAGGTTTTATTGATACACAGCGCGATAATCCAGTACACCTTATAGATAGCATGTGTAAAATTATTCGGCATCGTGGACCAGACGATCAGGGAGTGTGGATTGGAGAGGATGCCGATCACGGAATAGCTCTTGGTATGCGCCGACTCTCAATTATTGATGTGAGTGGTGGTCATCAGCCAATTTTCAATGAGGACCGTAGCATCGTTATCGTTTTCAATGGTGAGATTTATAACTACCAGGAATTACGTCAAACGCTGCAAGCTCGTGGTCATACTTTCGAGACACAGTGTGATACAGAAGCTATCGTACATGCCTACGAGGAATTTGGCGATGAGTGTGTATCACATCTACGTGGCATGTTTGCCTTCGCTCTTTGGGATAGAAAACGACAACGGCTTCTTGCGGCACGTGATCGCTTTGGGAAAAAACCATTGAGCTATTATTGGGATGGGCAACGTCTCTTCTTTGGCTCAGAAATAAAATCACTGCTTCAAGCAGGTATTCCACGCGAGGTAAACCGCGTTGCACTCGACGCATATCTTGTTTATGGTTATGTGCCAGCACCAGACACGCTTTTTAAGGGCGTCATGAAGCTCCCTCCTGCATCCATCTTGATCTATGAGCATGGACAAATTAGCACTAAACGCTATTGGAATCTACCTTTTGAGAACACGTGTCATGACGACGAAGCAACGGCAATCGAGCACACACGAGCACTCCTGGAAGATGCCGTGCGCGTGCGTCTCATGAGTGAAGTGCCACTTGGCGCGTTTTTAAGCGGTGGTGTAGACTCTAGTGTCGTTGTTGGTTTAATGAGTCAGGCCATGTCTCAGCCTGTCAAGACATTCTCTATCGGCTTCGAGGAAGAGGAATTTACAGAGTTGCCCTATGCACGTCAGGTTGCGAAGCACTTTGGGACAGAACATCATGAATTTCTTGTCAAGTCTGATCTCATTTCAGTGCTACCAGAACTGGTGTGGGAATACGACGAACCCTTTGCCGACTCCTCAATGTTGCCAACCTACTACGTTTCCAAGCTGGCGCGAGAACATGTCACGGTAGTATTGACAGGTGATGGAGGCGATGAAATCTTCGGTGGCTACGATCACTATGAGCGAGAATACAATATCAATCGCATTTCGCCTCTCATGCGTTATCTCTTGGCCTACGGGAGTATGCTCATTCCTAATGGTATGCGTGGGAAAAAACGCTTTGGCAACATGCATCGCGATCTCGCAACACGTAGTATACGCCTGATTTCACGCTTTCCTAATGACACCCGTCCGACGATGTATACCCAGGATTATTTTGCGTCTTTGCGAGAGAATGATCCCTACGCGCGGCATATCAATCTCTATAAAGAGGTGTCACATCTCGACATTCTTACACAGATGCAAGCTGTTGACGTTCAAGTCTATCTTCCTGATGATATCCTGGTCAAGGTTGACAGGGCAAGTATGCTCAATTCGTTGGAAGCTCGTTGTCCACTCCTCGACCATCAACTTGCTGAGTATGTCACATCGCTCGATCCATCGCTACGTATCCACAATGGTACGCTGAAATACTTGCTGAAACAGGTGGCAAAAGACTTTCTACCAGCAGATATTCTCTCACGTCCCAAGCAGGGCTTTGGAGTACCGATCAAACATTGGTTCCGGGGCGACCTTACTGAATACGCACGAGAGGTGCTTGACTCACCACGTACACAACAACGTGGCATATTTAATCCAGCCTTTATTCGCAACATTCTGAAAGAACACGCAACAACAACACTTGTTAATCATAGCTCCGCTATCTGGACCCTGCTCTGCTTAGAACTCTGGTTTCGTATCTATATGGATGAACCTTTAGTAGATATTACGTCAGGACCACAAGTACAAACAGCCGATAGGGATCATGTTTACGGTGTCCGCTAAAAGAGAGGTATATTCTATGTGTGGTATTTGTGGTATTTACAATGCCCAAAGTCACGAGCCAATTTCGCCTCAGCTTATTGAACAAATGACACAGCTGATAGCACATCGTGGACCAGACGATAATGGGGCATATATTGATGGTCCTGTTGGGCTGGGCTTTGCACGACTTAGCATCATTGATTTAAGTGGTGGTCATCAGCCAATGTGCAATGAAACAGGCGATATCTGGATTGTCTTCAATGGCGAGATATGGAACTATAAGACGTTGCGTGCCGAATTACTCGCAAAAGGTCATCAGTTTCGCACGAATTGCGATACCGAGACCATCGTTCATGCTTATGAGGAATACGGTGTAGATTGTGTAGCACGTCTGCATGGCATGTTCGGTTTCGCCATCTGGGATGGCCCACGCCAACGTCTTCTGCTAGCACGAGACCGTGCAGGAAAGAAGCCACTCTACTATACGCGCGTCGATGGTGACCTACTTTTCGCTTCGGAGATTAAGTCGCTTCTCTGCCATCCTCGTGTCAAACGCGAGGCTGATACACAGGCACTCGCGGACTTTCTTAGTGTTCGTTATGTACCAGCACCTGCAACACTATTTAAAAATATTTACAAGCTGCTCCCTGGACACTGGCTCCTCTATGAGCATGGTTCGCTACATGAAGAATGCTACTGGGATTACACCTTTGGGCCAACAGAACATCGTAGCGAAGCTGAATATTTACAGGGTATTCGTGAGCATGTTCATCGAGCGGTGGAAGAGCGCATGATGGCCGATGTACCAGTAGGAGCAATGTTAAGCGGAGGCGTGGATTCTAGTATTATCTCAGGCATCATGAGTACCTTGACGAAGCATAAAGTGAAGACGTTCTCGGTCGGCTTCGATCATCCTGAATATAGCGAGCTACCCTATGCAAAACTTGTAGCTGACCACTTTGGAACAGAACATCATGAGTTGGTCGTAAAGTCGTCTGATCTCACGGAATACTGGCCTCTGCTCACGTGGCATCGAGACGAACCGGTGAGCGAGCCATCAGATTTAGGTGTCTATTTAGTTTCAAAGTTAGCACGACAACATGTAAAAGTTGTCCTGTCCGGTGAAGGTGGAGATGAATTATTCGCGGGCTATCCTAAATACGTCGTTGATTGGCTGGCTGGCTATTATCATATTCTCCCTGCGTCTATACGCGACAACGTTATTCAGTCTCTGCTAGACCGCCTACCTTACAGTATGCGCAAACTCAAGACGGCGGCCCGCAATCTTTCACAGCCTACCCCACAACGATGGATGAATTGGTTCGGCATTTTTAATGGCTCACTAAAGGAACAATTGCTCTCTACACAGACAAAAGCAGACATTGACCTTGACGCCAGCCGTGTATTCCAAACATGGTTGCGGAAAAATCCACAGCGCGATGATCTCTCATCTATGTTATACCTGGACACAAAAATCTGGCTACCTGATAATCTTCTTATGAAGGGCGACAAGATGACGATGGCGGCTTCGTTAGAGGCACGCATTCCCTTGCTTGACGACAAACTCACCGAATATGCCGCGAGTATTCCATCACATCTCAAAATAAAATCGTTTCGTGCGAAGTATATGCTCAAACAAGCATTTGCTGACTTTCTCCCAGAAACTATCCTGACACGCAAGAAGATGGGCTTCAATGTTCCAACAGGAGTGTGGTTCCGTGAGGGACAGCGCGGCTTTATCACCAACCTCTTACTTTCCGAGCGCACACGGAGTCGGGGCTATTTTAATGACGCCTTTATCGCACAAATGGTACATGACCACATGGAAGGTACAACCAATTATCAGGCGCAATTGTTCACGCTGGCAAGTCTGGAACTCTGGTTCAGAGTCTTTATTGATAGTCCACAACTCGCGATGCCGCAAGGCTCCGTTGAAACACTACTGGATGATGACCATAAATTATCGCATAGTGGCATATCGCTTCCAGCGGGGACGCGATAATGCAATTTGACAAATGAATGTGGATACGCCAATTGTAGGGGTCTAATTCTATTACACCCTTTTGGCAATCGAGAAGGTGCGAGGACATCTGCAAAGTTGCATCACTTCTTCCAACAGAGTTCATCGCCAAAAGGGTGTAATAGAATTAGACCCCTACGGGCGTTTCGTATCCTAATTATTTTATCAAACCTCGTAATCGGTTTCTACAAACCTTATACAAAGAAATGCAGAAGGAGGGGTCTCTACTATGTCATCTTCTACATCTATAGAAGAGCAAACTGCCCCGAAAAAATATCGCGTCTTGATGGTGACAGGGATTTATCCTACACCGGAACGCCCACATAAAGGAACATTTGTAAAACCTATCGTTGATTCACTTCTTGCTGATGGTCACACTGTGGAAATCGTGCATCCGAATCCAAGTTATCCATCGCCGCTTCGTTACCTACTGGCAACGCTACAGGTTTTTTTCAAGACATTGACAGGGCGTTTTGACATTGTTCATGGACATTACGGTTTATGGTGTCTGGTGGCACGAATGCAGTGGACAACACCTGTTGTCGCGGCATACCTCGGTGATGATTTACTGGGAACGGTTACAGTCGATGAAAGCATTAGCAAGAAAAGTTTGCTTGTTGTGCGTGTAAGTCAATGGCTCTGTCGTCATGTTGAGGTTGTCACGGTAAAGTCTGAGCAAATGAAAAGAGCGTCGCTGACAGAAGATGCTGTTGTGCTTGCCGATGGCATCAACTTTGACTTGTTTCAGCCCATGCTGCGTACCGAGGCACGTACACTTTTAGGTTGGGACTCGAACAAATATTATGTCGTCTTTGCCAATAATCCTACTATTCCTGTCAAAAATTTTAAACTGGCAAAAGCTGCGATTGAGCGTTTACGTGAGCGCGGCATGGAAGCAGAGTTAATGGTTGCTACAGGTCTACCGCAGTCAAAAGTAGTGCAGTACATCAACGCAAGCAATGCTCTCATCCTCCCATCTATTGCGGAAGGCGCACCAAACGTTGTGAAAGAAGCGATGGCATGCAATGTACCCGTTGTCGCGACAAATGTCGGTGATGTCGAACAAGTCATCGTGCAGACAGAAGGGTGTACCGTTTGTGTGCGTGATGCTGACGCAATGGCTGCAGGTCTTGAGAAAGCTCTCTTACATTCTGAACGCACAACAGGAAGAGCAGATATCCTACAGTCAGATCATATGGTTACATTAAAGCATGTCCTTGCTATGTATGCTCAAGCTATACTGAAAAAGGCACAAAAATCGCATAAACGGAATGCAAAGTCTGTACAGCAGGAGGTATCTCATGCGAGCATCTCGTAGAGTGTTGATGCTTGTTGAAAACATCTCTGTACCAGCAGACCCACGCGTGTGGCGTGAAGCCTGTACACTTCGTCGCTATGGTTTTCAAGTTTCTATCATTTGCCCGAAAGGAGAGACGCGCGACCAAGAGTCGTATGTTTGTCTGGAAGGTATTCATATTTATCGCTATCGTCTCTCGACCACTATCAAAAAATCAAGTGATTACATAAAAGAATATGGCATTGCTATGCTCATGACTTTTCTGCTTAGCCTACGTATTCTTTTTCGTCATGGCTTTGACGTTATTCATGCTGCAAATCCACCTGACACGTTCTTTGCTATTGGGCTATTCTATAAGCTCCTACGGAAGAAATATGTTTTCGATCAACACGATTTAGCACCCGAAATATTTCATGCCAAGTTCCAACATCGTATGAAAGCGTTGTATAGATTGCTACTCTTCTTTGAACGACTGTCATATAAAACAGCCGATATTGTGATTACGACGAATGAGTCACAGAAACAAATCGCGTTACAACGTGGCGGATGTATGGAGGAAAAAGTATTTGTGGTGCGTAACGGTCCTGACCTTACACGTTTCTCAGAAGTCACCCCCGAACCAGCATTGAAACAGGGAAAACAGTTTTTGCTTGCCTATGTTGGCGTTATGGGTGCCCAAGATGGCGTAGAGCTAGTATTACACGTACTTCATGAGCTTATTCACGTTCGTAAGCGTCAGGATGTATCGCTTGTACTTATGGGAGATGGTGAGCAACTTTCTATGCTCAAAGCACTCACGCACACACTAGACCTCGAAGAGGTTGTGCATTTTGCAGGCTGGGTTGCAAAGGCTGACATGTTGCGTTATCTCACGGTCACAGATGTTGGTCTGTCACCTGATCCGAGTAATGATTTAAACGACCATAGCACTATGCTCAAAACAATGGAGTATATGGCAATGGGCAAGCCTGTGGTCGCTTTTGATTTGCTAGAGACACGTTTCTCGGCTCAAGACGCGGCTCTCTATGCGACTCCTAATGAAGTGACTTCGTTCGCAGATATGATAGAGATATTGCTCAATGATAAGGCGATGCGTTTACACATGGGTGCCATTGGACGGAAACGAGTCGAAGAGGTACTGTGCTGGGAACGTACAAAAGTCAACTTATTACTTGCTTATGATTCGCTGTTTCCAAAGATTGCCGCACCTAAGCTACAAGTGAAAGAACCCACACCGACTTTTGTTGGATAACATTGCAGCTAAAAAGTAGCGTTACCTCAAGTACAGAGGTCTCTACTCAATATGTTGAGTAGAGACCTCTGTACTTTATAACTATCAGAAACGCTATCCAGGAATAAGCACCATACCAGAATGTGGAGGAATCGAGAATGTCTGATTTACATGGTTTCCGTAGAGGTCTGCGTAGGTAGAGGCACTCGTTTTGACGGTGTAGGTGTTTGTATCGCTTGGGTTGACAACAACGATGCCATTACTATAATCGCGCCAGTAGACATTTTGTGAGAAGTACATTTCGCTATTCGGATTGCCTATCTTCGCCTCATATTCACCGTACCGTCTATCAGCACCATAGTTTTGCGTGCCATTCGTGTTATTCGTAATGTATAGCGATGAATAATGCTCTTTACTCATCAGATAAGATGCCAATGCCCACTGAATATCGTCTTGACTCAACGTATCAGACTTGAACTCGTTAGAAATATAATACGGCTTATGCTGTTGTATCTGTACACTTTTAATGAACTGAATTTCGTGCAACCAATTGCTTCCAGTTAAATAACCATTGCCATAATTGGTAAAGCCACCCTCATCAAGAATGCCATCAACGTGTGTCACAATCTGCGCAATAATAGGATCGCTGAGGGAAACGGGACCTGCACTCAGATTCGGTATGAGAGCAAGGGGATGTGGTAGTGCATGAAGTGCTGTTTGCATTGCTGTTACCCAGGTAAGGATATCGTTTTGCCATTGCTTGTCAAGCGTATCGCCGGTGTAACGTTGCACCCACTGTCCATTTTTATAGAAGCCGCAAGCTCCAAAGAGATTCTCCAGATTGAGATTGTCAGCAGCAATAGCGTCATAGCCATTTGTACTTGCTGGTTGAGCATATGTTTGCACTTGCCATTGCACCACGGCGGGATTTGCAAAGTCGAGTGGAATGTTTGGATCACCATACTCTAGTGCAGGTGTTGTACGGTCACATTTGTACAATACCCAGTCAGGATGCGCAGACTGCCAGTAGTTTACATCGTGCTGTTTACCAAGAGCGGGATTCGCAAAGGTGCCACCATCACGGTGAAAAGGAATATAGTAGCTAATAAACGCATTTGGATTGCCAGTACGAAAGGCTGCGACCTTACTAGGAGTCGCTCCCCATACAAAGTCATAATAGCGTGCGATAGGATTAGGGTCATGAATATTATAGTCGAAACTTTGAAAGAGATGAATATTATCCCAGGTGTCGGGAATTTGCCTTAAGCCGGGTGTATTACAAGTATTCTGACATGCAGGTATTGTAACGCTTATAGGAGTCGCAGTGGGAGAAACATTCACTTTTGTGTCGCTTTGAGGCCCAAATGGTACACAACCGCTGAATAAAAGGAATACAGGGAGTACTGCAAAAAATAGTACTAATCGTTTCTCGAATGAACGCGCAAACATTGGAAACACTCCTAAAACGTGTATAGAGAGGAACTTCACAAATATATTTACTTTTCAGTATCACCACAGTATAAATAATTGACGCAAGTATAGCACACATCAAGTTCCAAGTCACTGTTCAAACCATAGGTAATCTGTTACAGTAGAGTTGCGTGGAACACTCTGTAGACAGAAAGAAATGCGCACTTCATGTAGAGCCTTCTTCATTCTCCACGTAGTAGCTATACAAGATGAAGACGCAGAAAGAAGAATTACGATGAAAGCAACATATCTTGTGACGGGTGGTGCAGGCTTTATCGGCTCGCACATCGCTGAGACACTTCTTAAACAAGGACACGCTGTACGCATATTTGATAATCTTGCAACAGGTCGCACAAGCAATTTGAACGCACTACAAGGACACCGTGGGCAGGTAGAAATTGTTCATGGCGACTTGCAGAATGCAGAGGCCGTCAAAAACGCTGTTGCAGGCGTAGAGGTCGTGTTTCACCAAGGAGCACTAGCATCTGTGCCTCGTTCGATCTCTGACCCCACAACCTCACTAGAAACTAATATCAACGGCACACAACATGTTCTCCTAGCCGCAAGGGATGCTGGTGTACGCCGTGTCGTCTACGCAAGTTCTTCATCGGTCTATGGAAATACACCGACACTTCCAAAGCATGAAGGCATGCCAACAGCTCCTATGTCACCTTATGCGGTGCAAAAGCTTACAGGAGAACTCCTATGCGGCGTCTTCACACGAATTTATGGACTAGAAACAGTCGCACTGCGCTACTTCAACGTCTTTGGGCCACGACAGGACCCAACATCAGAATATGCGGCAGTCATTCCTCGTTTTCTTACAGCAGCAATTCAACAGCAACGCCCGATTGTGTTCGGCGACGGAGAACAGACACGCGACTTTACCTATATTGAGAATGTTGTACAGGCAAACCTCCTGGCAGCCACCGCAACAAAAGCAGTTGGAGAGGCAATGAATATTGGATGCGGGACACTCATTTCACTCAACGGCGTTCTCCAGATGACAAGTGAACTGCTTCATAGAACGCTTGACATAGACTATCGAGATGCTCGACCAGGAGATGTGCGGGACAGCCTAGCGGATATTAGCAAAGCGCGACAATTGCTTGACTATACTCCGACCATCTCTTTTAGGGAAGGACTGGAACGAACACTTGCTTCGTTACGCACCAACGTAGTTTAGCCAAGTTCTTTCAACGATACCTCATCTATATACGGAAGCCGAACTACCTCCTGTTCGAGCTTTCTATGCAGAAGAGCAGCATTAGACTGCTCAGCACAGGAGGCAATACGAGACGTATCGTTTGCCTCCCACTCCTTCCATGCTATCTCTACACGTTGTACATGCGTTGTCAGAGAATGTTTTAACTCAATTCCCCGTTTATCTTGCTGGATTTCCCAGATTTGCTGCGAACGTTTCTGCACATTCTCCCACTCCACTTGATGCGCAGAAAATGTCCTAGAACGGCGTCTCTGCACGTAAAGTACAAATATAATACTCGTAACAGTTGCTACCAGTACAATAGTGCCAACAAGTAGGGCATATTCACCCATAACATATTCCTCAAAGAACTTCCGCTATTTAATGAACAGGCACTGCAACGTTCAATCGCTCTTGTTTTTCGAGCGCATCCTGTGCTGCCGCCAACACATGTACTACAGCTAAACCCACTTCGCCATGCGCACGTGGCTGTGTGCCATTGCGGATAGCTGAAACAAAGTCTTCACATTCAAGCCGCAATGGTTCAATCCAGTCAATGTGTGGAATGGTAATCGCACCATAACGATAAGATACAACTGGATCAGCGTCAACATCAGCACCTTTGTTATAAACTTTTATCATCTCCGATGGATTTGTGTCATCATACACCACCATACGTGCATCTCCGATAATTGTCACACGACGAATTTTGCAGGGATGAAGCCAACTCACGTGAATATGTGCATTCATGCCATCAGCATAGCTTAAATCGAGATGTGCAATATCGTGAATGTTCGGTTGAAGATGGGCATTTGCTTGTACTTTAATCTGCTCTGGAGCTTTCCCGAAAAGATATAAAAGTATCGATACATCGTGTGGCGCGAGGTCCCAAATCACATTGATGTCGTTACGAAATAATCCTAAGTTCACGCGTTCGGTCTCAACACAGTATATTTTCCCCAGTTCACCACTTTGTACCAACTTACGCAATTCATTCACGGCGGGACTATACTCAAAGGTATGTCCTACCATCAATACACGATCCTGCTGCCGCGCAAGTGCAATTAAGTCTTCAGCCTCCGCAACGCTGGCTGTAAGAGGTTTCTCGACAAGGACATGCTTTCCATGCAGCAATGCCTCTCGTGCAAGACGATAGTGCGTTCGCACAGGGGTTGCAATCACAACGGCGTCAACAGTGTTTGAAAGAAACATGTCTTGCACTTGCGTTGTCAATTGCACGCCAGAAACTTTTGTAGCGGAAGAAAGACGACGTACATCAGTGTCCGCAATCATTGTCACTTCGGCATGTGGTAAGCTTTCCAGGTTACGCGCAATCTTTGGTCCCCAGTATCCCCACCCAATAATACCAAAACGTGTATTTGTCATCCTTTTATAATTCCTTTATTGCTTCCTTGTGCATGTCATATTTCCTCTATCTTATCTTACCTTTGACACGCTCGACACTACATGTTTCTTCACAGCACTCACCACAAATTGTCGCTGCTCCTCAGTCATTTCGGGATACATTGGAAGCGAGATAATACGTTCTGCTAACGCTTCCGTGTGTGGTAATAAGCCTCGTGAATAGCCATAGTGAGCGGCGGCACGCTGCAAGTGAATAGGAATAGGATAATGAATAGTTGTTCCAATGCCCTCCTGTTCCATAGCAACACGGAATGCATTACGCTCAGGCACCCGTATTACATAGTAGCAATAGACATGTGTACCCCAAGGCTTTACCACAGGAACGGCTTCAACGAAGTCGCGCAATTGCTCATTATATGCCGCGGCATGGGCTTTGCGGGCAGCATTCCATTGTTCTATATAGGGCATTTTTATATTCAGAACTGCGGCTTGTAATTCGTCAAGGCGTGCGTTAACGCCCATTACCTCGTGATGGTATTTTTCGCGCGAACCATGATCGCGAAACATACGCATTCTCTCTGCCAAAAAAGCATCATTTGTTGTACAAATACCCGCCTCACCAAATGCCCCAAGATTTTTACTATAATATAGACTAAAGCACCCGATGTCACCAAAACTCCCAACGCGTTGACCCATATAGGTTGCACCGTGCGCTTGCGACGCGTCTTCAATGACACGTAAATTATGTGCATGTGCGATATCCATGATGGGTTGCATTTCTACAGCATGTCCGTAGAGGTGAACAGGCATAATAGCACGAGTACGAGCAGTGATAGCAGCCTCTAGCAACCGCCAGTCCATCAAATAGGTTTCAGGATCAATGTCAACAAAGACGGGTTTTGCACCGACCATTGCAATAGCTTCCGCAGTTGCGATAAAGGTGTTTGAGACAGTGATTACTTCATCACCAGGACCAATGTCACAAGCGCGTAGTGCTAAAGCAAGAGCATCGGTACCCGATGAATTACCGACACCGTACTGGCATCCACAATATGATGCAAATGAATGCTCAAATGCATGTAACTGTGGTCCTAGAAAAAGGTGCATACTCTCAAGTACCTCTTCAAAGGCAGCTATAATTTCTGGTTTAAGGGCGATGTATTGTGCGCGTAAATCAACAAGAGGCACTTTTAAGGATGATGCCACGTTGCCACTCCTTCTACTAGACAATAGGAAATACTCATACTGCCCCCACATCGTATCACTTGCAGGTAGCCACACTATAACAAGATAGGTAGAAAATAGGTTAAGCTTAGCTTCTTGAGTAGAGAAGACGTAACCTGACAAAAATTAAATGTGCTCATTTTTTTACCCTGTTCCAAACTCTTCACCATATCTCCATGGTATTGCTCACCAGTTCTGCACCTACTTCACGTATCATAGTGAGTGTGGCTACAAGGAAGTGTGTAGCAGGGGGGAAAGCTAACAATCCAACTGGGGAGGGAACACATGGCTGTTCAGACAGCTTCAATCGAGGCAATCAGCATCCGCACAAGTTATCTCAAGTGGAAACGTGTGCTAGATTTTGCGTTTACACTGCTTATTTCACCATTCGTTCTGCTTGTATGTATCGTTATTGCGCTCTGTATTAAACTAGGCTCAGAAGGCCCTATTTTCTATCGTCAGAAGCGTATTGGGCAAGATGGGGCGGAATTTGAAATGCTCAAGTTTCGTTCGATGTATACAAACAGCGATGCAGCTGCTCATCGTGAAAAGATTATGAAGTATATGAGCGGAGAGAAATTAAATGAAGATGGTACAGGCAAGCTCGCGTATAAAGATGCGAAAGACCCGCGTATCACCCCGATAGGACGTTTCATTCGTAAGACAAGCTTGGACGAACTCCCACAGTTTTTGAATGTGCTACGCGGCGAGATGACGCTTGTTGGTCCACGCCCACCTCTGCCTTTTGAGGTTGAGATGTATAGTTTACGCGATTGGTTGCGTCTTTCGGGAAAGCCTGGTTTGACGGGTACGTGGCAGGTTTATGGACGCTCACGTGTCACGTTTCAAAATATGGTCGAGATGGATATCGAGTACTTACAAGATCAGTCACTCTGGAAAGATATCAAGCTCATTGCACTGACAGTACCCGTTATGATCTTTGCTCGTGGTGGTGCGTAACAACGAGCAAAGACATTTTTACCACGATGTAACTAATAATGCCTATTACTTCGCATCGTATGACAGCAATGGTAGCAATGAATGTAACAGAAGAGGGTGTAATAGAGGATTGTTCCTCTTGACACTCTCTTTATGGCTTTCTGACCACTCAGCGCGTTGGAGGAGCAAACGCATACGTTCAGGCTCGATGTGTACTGGAAAAATAGCACAACCTGTTTGTTGACGAAGATACATAACTATACGCTCATTGTGTACTCCTGTGAGGGCAACTGTTAGTATTCCGCGCTTTCCCCCAACAACAATACATCGGTAACGCTTCATTATCTGTATAGGCAGCAAATGTCGATACCGTGGATCAATACGGCGCAGTGTGTAAAGGCGTGGTATAAATTCTCGCTTCTCTTCTTCACCTCTTATAGGAGCAGTCCTTGCTCTATATTCTAATGGACACGATGTTTGTCTTTTCCCCATTCTTGTATCCCTTCGTGCATCCTTGAGTAACGTTTTTCCCTTGTGACAAGTGTACGTAAAGCAGGTGCAGATGAGATGTTCATGATGAGAAAGAAATGGTGATAAAAAGGTTGAAGAGGTAAAGATTTTAACGCAATTTAAGCGTGAGAAAGACATGTCTTCCCACGCTTAGAAACAGATGGTAGTGTTATAAAGAAACAACACGAAGAGGACGTGTAGCTTCTTCGACCTCCTCAGCAGAACGGCGAATCATAGTATATCCTACGCCAGGAACGGTCAAGATATATCGTGGACTACTTGGATCAGGTTCTACTTTTTGGCGTAAATGACGCACATGAGCCTTAATTAAGCCTGCATCTCCTTCTGTATCATAGCCCCATACGTGAGTGACAATCTGATTCGCGGTACATACATCATTTGCATTCACAGCAAGAAGATGAAGCAATTTACTCTCAGTTGGTGTCAGACGTGCGGTTTTTCCGTGAATAGTGACTTCATTGTGCAGTGAATCAACATGTACAGGTCCAACGGTCACTATGGATGAGGGATGCTGCTCCAAAGTTGAGCGTGCTCTACGGCTTACCGCACGAATGCGTGCCAGAAGTTGAGATGGGAAAAAAGGTTTACGTAAATAATCATCAGCACCAGCATCTAAACATCGAACCTCATCTTGCACATCTTTGCCATCTGTGACGACTAAAATGAGCGCATCATGCTTCATACGTAGGTCCCGACACATAGCTAATGTGTCTATGCCTTTGAGGGATGTATCAAGAATAACAAGATCAGGCTTACGCTCTAACCACTCAATCTTGGCACGATCTGCCGTATATGCACGATAGACTTCATAACCGAGCGTTTTCAACCAGCTTGTGAGCATTTCAACAAGGTCACGGTCACTGTCGATGACGAGTAGTTTCATCGTATTTCCCCTCTACCGATTGATCGCCATACTGTATTTTTCATAACAAAAGACTCTACAACCTATACTATGTACGATAAGGAACGTAACATTTTGACACATTCAGTAGCGTTCCTTTTCTTCCACAATTCTACAGTTTTATTGTTAGCAAGCCAGAGATGGATACTATAGACATATGCATATCTTCTAATATGAAGAACGAGAGGCAACACACGAAGTATCTCAACGCCAAAAACACTATAATGCAAATGATTTTCGTAGGACTATTGGTAAGTTCTATGCTTTTTGCGTTTGTTGTCCTAAAAGAACTATAAACTACTAATGAGTAATTTTCAATGCTCAGAGCGGTATTTCTTCACATTTTGGAGACAAAAGCGAAATTCACATCGAGGTTTTTTCTTAAGGAAGTGCGATTTTCTGTATCACACTTCCTCAGCCATCATTGTATGTAAACTATAGTACTTACTGGGCAGTCATAAGCAAGGCAACGCCGATACCCAAGAGAGCACCAACAAATACCTGGATTGGTGTATGCCCGATAAGTTCGCGCAATCGCTTCTCCGCCATTGGACTTCCCTGAAATGCTTCTTCAATCATTTGATTGAGGATACGGGCCTGAATACTTACCGCTCGACGCACGCCAGCGGCATCGTACATAACAATACTCGCAATGACCACAGCAATAGCAAACGATGCTGAGCTTAGCCCCATAACACGACCTGTAGCAGTTGCAAGTCCTGTTACCAGTGCCGAGTGGGAGCTTGGCATACCACCAGAAGAGACCAGACGGCTCAGGATGAGCTTACGTTGCCGAAACAAATCAAGAATCGTTTTAGAGACCTGTGCAACAGCCCAAGCAACAAAAGACGAAAGGAGAATACGGTTGTCCAGCAATGAATTTTGCAATATAGCCGTCCTTTTCAAATTTCGATTGGTTGTATATTCAGTGTGCCATCGCCCGATACACTGAGTTGCTGAACAGATAGCTCGGCTTTTTGTAGCAGTGCATCACAATGCTGTGCCAATTTCATGCCTTCCTCGTAGTATTGTAAGGCACGCTCAAGCGGAAGTTTGCCATCTTGCAATGCTGTAACAGCTGCTTCCAATTGCTCAAAAGCTTCTTCGTATGATAATGATTCCATGCTGCTTCCCCCCCCCTTTATAGTAAAGAGTTTTGTTATTCAGGTAGAGGACGAACTTCGACTGGAATGCGTCCGTCTTGAACCTGGATTGTAAGTGTTTCACCCGGTAGAACTTGATGTACACGTGTGACAATTGTTTGATTACTCTCTCGCCTGACAACTGCATAGCCACGGGCAATCGTGAGGAGAGGACTTAGCGAATGTAGCTGTAGAGCAACACCACGCATATGTTCGCGTCGCAAAGCAAGCGTATGTTGCATACGTCCCCGCAAACGTTCTATTGTATCATCTAGTTGTTGACGCCGATTGTCGATTGACGTGAGAGGGCTAGCACGCTGTAAGTCGCGTCGCAGGCGTTCAAGTTGTTCGCCCAGATCGTAGAGGTGTTCTTCCATTCCGTCATAAAGTATCTGTTGTTTTTCGTGTATATCGATGCGCCACTCCGCGATATCTGGGACAGCGGCAGTCGCGGCTGCGGTTGGAGTTGAGGCGCGATGGTCCGCGACGAAATCGGCAATGGTAAAATCGGTTTCATGTCCAACGCCACTAATGACAGGAATACGCGAACGAGCAATAGCGCGTGCAACCACTTCTTCGTTGAAAGCCCATAGCTCTTCAATAGAGCCACCGCCACGTCCGACGATCACCACATCAGCTTCGCCATGCTCATTTAACAAATCTAGTGCCGCCGCGATTGAAGTAGGAGCTTCGGCCCCTTGCACGAGTGATGGAGACAAAATAACGGACGCAAGGGGATAGCGAGTACGTAACACACGCACCATATCACGGAGAGCGGCTGCTTGTGGTGAGGTAACAATACCGATGATGGCTGGTTGAAGAGGAAGGGAGCGTTTGCGTTCTGCATCAAAAAGACCTTCAGCGGCTAATTGCGCTTTCAGTTGTTCAAAACGTCGGAAAAGCACGCCTTCTCCCAGAAGTTTGACAGCATCAACATAGAATTGTAGTTTGCCATCTCGCTCATAAAAGGCAACACGCCCATTAATAGCTACCGCCATACCATCATGTAGAGTAGGAGCGGATGAGCGTAGCCGTGACTGCTTAAAGAATATGCATGAAAGCTGTGCATCACCCTCTTTCAACGTAAAATAGCAGTGTCCAGAGCCATACGTCTTACAGTTAGAAATCTCTCCATGGACCCAGATATTCTGTAAGATATCATTTCGCTCCATCAGTTCTCGTAAATAGAGCGCGAGTTCTGAGACACTGACGATTGAAGAGGTCTCTGAATAGTCGAGCATACGCTTATGCTCCTTCTGCGTTATCGATAGTCATGAGATGCTGTCCATACTCTACGGCTTGTCCCTCCTGCACAAGGATATCTACCACACGTCCAGCCTTTGATGTTTCAACCTCGTTCATCACATTAAGCGATTGAATTGTTCCAACAAGCTGTCCGGCTTTGACCATATCGCCAACGGCAACGAGTGTACCGCCTTTTGGTTTTGCCCACGTATGGAATATACCGACGAGCGGTGCGACAACACGATGCGTTGTCTCAACAGATGGAATCGTTTCAGTAGTCTTAGCAGGCGTGGAAAGAGGAAGCATCATCTGTTGCGTCTGCATGTCAATGCTCTCAGGAGCCTTCGCTTTACGCAGAACTAACCGTGTTCCCGCTTTGATACGTTTCAATTCGATCTCTGAAACATCACTCTGATCGAGCAATTGCACCAAATGTTGCAATTGCTCAATGCTCATCGTCTCATGGGAGACATACTCGTCATCCGAGTTCAATTCTTGTTCATCGGAATCGTGCCGATTTCCATTCATAGAACACACTCCGCGTTATTTATTTCGTCAAAGTCGATAACATTTGCTCAGGCTCGCTCAACATAGGCACCACTCGTGGTGTTGACACGGATAAGATCACCGTTCGCAACAAACAATGGCACTTGCACCACAAAGCCTGTCTCGGTCGTTGCAGGTTTTGTACCACCCGTTGCGGTATCACCCTTGTAGCCCGGCTCAGTATAAGTCACACGCAACACAACTTTTTCTGGTGGTTCGACTGAGAGTGGCTCTTCCTCAAAACGTACAAGATCGAGTTCGATATCATCGATGAGATAGTTTTTGGTATCGCCAAGTTGTGCTGAGGTAAGTACAACATCGTCATAACTACTCGTATCCATAAAATGATATTGATCGCCATCCTGATATTGATAGGTAACGGTTGTGCGATCCAGGTAGACACGCTTGAACTTATCGCCCGCATCACAGGTGCGGTCAATCGTCGAACCTGTACGGAGGTTGCGCAGTTTTAACCGTACAATCGCACCACCACGCCCCATTTTTATATGCGACCAGTCAAGAATACTACACAACTGGTTTTCAAATTCGATAGTTACGCCCTTTTTCAGGTCGCCCGTGGAAATCATAAAAACTCCTTAACACGCCTAAGCGGAAATTCCTCCTGACATGCTTTCTCTGTTATTCTAACGCTGTATGACTAAATCGGTTGGTGATTGTGTCAACACTTCGACACCATCAGCTTTGAGCAGAACACAATCTTCTACACGCACGCCGCTCCATCCCGGAATATATACACCCGGCTCAACGGTCACAACAGCTCCAACGGGAAGCATCACATCTTCTGATGCGCGTGCTGAGAGATTCGGACCTTCATGTATTTGTAAACCGACTCCATGACCAGTACTATGTACATAATATTCGTCCAAGTTCACCATCTCTAGCGCGTTACGTGCCAACGCATCAGCGGCCTTACCAGAGATGCTTGCACGTAAGCCAGCCTCACAGGTTTTCATAGCATTTAATACGGCATCATACACTTCGCGCATACGTGGTTCTGCTGGCTCACCGAGACAAATGGTACGCGTCATGTCGGCGCAGTAGCCTTTGTATCGTGCTCCCATATCAATGGTAATCAGCTCACCACGCTGAATATGTCGCTGTCCAGGATGTGCGTGTGGCATTGACCCGTTTGGACCGGAAGCAACGATTGACTCGAACGCGACACCATCGGCTCCCAATTCTACCATCTTACGGGTAATTTCCATCTGCACCTCTTTCTCTGTCATTCCTGGTTGAATCCATTGACAGAGATGTGCGAATGTTTCATCGGTGATAGCGATAGCATGTTTGAGCAGTGCAATTTCTTCTGGCAGCTTGACCTGGCGCATCATTCCGACAATATCTTCATCAAACGGTAAAAACTCGTATGCACCATTACCAGCAGCATGAAATTTCGCGTATTCTCCATACAGCAAAGCCATCGACTCAAAGCCAATTTTCTTCCAACCATGCTTTTGCGCGAGTGTAGCAAAAGCAGGTGCATATTCGCGGCCTTCGGGAACGATCACTTCCCACCCTGCAGCTCCACTCGTAGCAGCTTCTTTATAAATGCCATTCGTCAAGAGGAGTTGTTGTTCTTGACTGACGAGTAACATCCCCGCCCCTTCTACATCATCATTGAGCCACCCACTCAAGTAGGAGCGGTCTTGTGGCTGTGTGATAAGAAAGGCATCTATACCTTGCTTTTGTATCCATACACGAAGTTGTGTAATGCTCTCCTGGCTCATAACATTCCTCTTTACTCTATTATTATTGCTCGCGTATTAGTGCTACCAGCGCTTCTAAGGCAAACAGATAGCCACGCCACCCTAATCCTACAATATGCCCTTTACAAATCGCAGCCATCACAGAATGATGACGAAAGGCTTCACGCGCGTAAATATTACTGAGATGTACCTCTATCGTAGTAGCTCTCACTGCCGCAAGTGCATCACGCACCGCAAGTGAATAATGAGTGAATGCTCCTGGGTTGATAATGATTCCATCAATCGTTTCGGCGTGCTCCTGAATACAATCGATAAGTGCGCCTTCATGATTCGATTGGAAGCACGTGATTGCTGCATTCAGTTCTTTGCCGCGTGCCTCTAACATGTCCTGTATTTGCGGAAGTGTCACGGTCCCATACACGTCTGGTTCGCGTGTTCCCAATGTATTCAGATTTGGTCCATTCAGGACAAGCACACGAAGCATTTCTGTCATGATTATGCTCTCTTCTCTTCAAAAAACGTTGTGATGACACGCTGCACCAACGCTTCTGGCATGGTTGTAACAGTGACCTCTCCAATATGAAGTGGCATAATCCAACGCACCTGCTTCCCAGAAACTTTCTTATCCAACTGCATAGCCTTGAGAATATCTTCAGCACGTATTGTACCTGCATAGTGCGTTGGTAAGCCGAGTGCGGCAAGAAGGCTGTTTTGGCGAACCATATCTTCGCGAGAAAACATATCAGCCTCGTGTGCAAGCGATGCTGCAGCAACCATACCTAACGAAACTGCTTCACCATGCAACCATTCACCATAGCCTGCAACATTTTCGAGTGCGTGCGCTACCGTATGACCATAGTTGAGAATGGCTCGCCGCCCTTGCTCACGCTCATCCTCCTCTATAATCATGACTTTCAGATCGATGCAACGCGCGATTATTTGACAAAGAAGTGCTATTGGAGGGTGTGCAAACGTTCGTAGTGACTCGGCATATATCTCAAGTTGAGCAAACAGTTCAGCGTCGAGTATGATACCATATTTTACGACTTCTGCCCATCCCTCCGTGCGTTCACGAGTGGGGAGGGTGAGTAATAAAGCAGGGTCAACGAGAACAAGCTGTGGATGATAAAATGCACCGATCAGATTTTTCCCACGTGGATGATTGATACCTGTTTTGCCACCAATAGCAGCATCGACCTGAGCCAGCAATGAAGTGGGAATTTGTATCAATGGCACGCCGCGTAGATAGGTTGCCGCAACATAGCCAACGAGATCACCAATAACACCACCACCGAGCGCAATAATTGCTTCTTGCCGCTCTGCCCGTTGCTCTAGTAGCCAGTCATAGATAGCATTCAGTTGCTCTTGCGATTTACTTTTCTCGCCCGCCGGAATAATGTAAAGCTGGGGATCAAAGCCTGCTTCAGTAAGATTTTGGATAATGGTTGCACTATAGAGTTGCGCAATGTTACTGTCAGTGAAAAGGAAGACACGCGAGGGAAGGGAACGTTGTGTGAGGTATTGCCCTAGCCGTCCTATCCCGCCCCAATCGACAACAACATCATAGCCGTTGCCAATGTGGACGTGTCGCACAATTGGCGCAACACCATCACCATCAAGTACGTGAGCATGTGTAAGCATTGCTATAACCTCCTGTGCGACCTGTTCTCCGGTTTTCTCACCTGTGTTACACACAAATTCCGCTTCTTCATAGAACAATAGGCGGGTAGCAACGAGTGCCTGGAGTGCTGTGAGAGGGTCTGGACCTGTGAGTAGAGGACGTGTCTCCGGTGCTGTGCCCTGCGCAAGAGCGAAGGCATGTTGTGCATGAAGACGTGCCAAGGCAACACTCGGCTCAGTCTGTAACCAAATGCGTATACCATGCTCTGCCATCAGCACACGATTCTCTTTACACACTACCGCACCACCACCAGTTGCAATCACAGCTCCATTCTTGTAAGTATGAATGATGTCGGCAAGCACACGGCTTTCACAAGCACGAAAATATGCTTCACCATGTTGTGCAAAAATACTGGGAATACGCTCTCCACATGCAGTCTCTATCAGCGTATCACTATCGAGAAAGGGTACGCCCAATCGTTGCGCGAGAAGACCCCCTACAGTGCTTTTGCCGCTCCCTGAAAGCCCAACTAAAAATATATGTCGCATATACGCTATTGTATCACGCGCTTCAACCATGAACAGAAAAGGCTGCAAGGGTGCAGGGCTGTTCTCAATACAATTCTTCATCGCGAATGTTCGTTACAAGTGTCGTAAGCAGGCTAAACGTGGTTGTATTCACTTGATTGAGACGTATATCACTGGCTGCACCCTGTCTAATAAAGGCTTGCGAGCGATTGTCATAGACTTGGAACTTGCGCCCAAAGGAGAAGACATATTGCTCAATTTTTCCTGTCTGGCGATTCAGGACGAGAATGTCGTCACCAGTAGAGCAGTTTCCATTGAGAAGGCAACGCTCACGATCAAGGAAGGCACCTACGAGAATTTGCCATTGTTGCCCCCAACTTTGTACAGTTGTCTGTTGTGCAATCGCTAATGATTTGTCGAAGGCGAAGAAAGTGCTCTGACCACCTTGTAGGTCGTAGAGCATAACACTCGCATTAGACATGCCGAAGTGACCAACATAGGGAACCATGCCTGTGCCTAGATTTGAATAAGGTACTTGTTCAGCAAGGGTAAGATCAGAAGCAAAAGCAAGCATCTGTCCATCACCAGAGCCGGGGTCATACATAAACAATTGAGCACGACCAGCACCCATGAAGTCGCCACTATACACGACCCAATTACCATCAAGATTATGCGATTCCTGATAATGATTGATGAGCAAGTTCGTATCAAAATCCATGATGCGTCCCTCGCCGACGATCCGATCATAGAGGAAGATGCCATCTTGATTGGTGTTGACGAAGCGGCCTACATACACCTCCCAATTGGCGTGCCAGAGCGTATAGGACTGTTGTACATGCACACTAAAATCTTTGTTGAAGTCAAGCACTAGAATATTCGCGGTACGTCCCGCCTTCTCCCAATCTGCTGGCGCACTACCGCTCAAATCACGTCCGCTCGTTGTTGGAGTCGGTGATGGCATTGTACTAGCATAGACAAGTTCAGCATTAGGATCATGCGTTCCTGTTGGACTCGGTTTGGCCGTGGGTGTTCCTGTTTTCTTTGGCTTCGGCGTTGGAGTAACGGTCACGCTTGGTTTTGAAGTTGCCGTCGGACTCGGTTTGACTGTGGGTGTAACGGTCAAGTTCGGTTTTACCGTCGGTGTGACCGTAGGACTCGCTTTAGGAGTGACAGTCGGACTTGTTTTTACCGTCGGTGTCACTGTTGGACTCGCTTTAGGCGTTGCCGTCGGACTCGGTTTGACCGTCGGTGTCACTGTTGGACTTGCTTTAGGCGTTGCAGTCGGACTCGGTGTCACTGTCGGACTCGATTTGGGTGTTGCTGTTGGACTCGGTTTTACCGTCGGGCTTGGCTTTGGCTTTGCCGTTGGACTCGGCGTTGGTTTTGGCTTTGCTGTCGGACTTGGCTGTACGGTCGGGCTTAGTCCATCTGATGTAGATGTTGGCGTATCTGTAGCAATTGGTTGAGATCCGTCAGGAGTATCTGTTGGAGTGGCATATGCATCGGGTTGAGCATAACGCTTGTACATGAATAAGCCGCTTCTTTGCCCGTCAAATCGTCCTACATAGAGTTCCCAATCGGGTCCCCAATTCGGCAAAATAACATGCTTCTTAATAGTAAGTTGAGGCGTCAAGCTAAGAATCTGGATTGTACCTGCTGCACGGTCATACAGAAGAATTTCAGAGTGTCCAGAGCCGTCAAAGTCCCCGATATGTACGTCAAGCGATGAACCCCATTTATCGACAGCGGTTGTGGCATCACTCAGGCTCACAATTCGCGTATCGCTAGCATTTGTTGCTTGCCTATCGGTCGCACGTGAGACATATGGTGATTGTCCGTGACTGAGTTTAAGAACATTCAGGCGCCCTTGCTGACGACTATAGAGGAGAAGATCGCTGTAGCCGCTACCCGTAAAGTCTGCATTAAATTCCTGGTCAGAAGAAACAGCCTGTGAGCCGAGCGTGATACGATTGCCTGTCAGCGTGGAAGCTGAACGGGTAAATGATCTATTCGCCCCCAAAACCATCTGTGGAGCATCCGTCCCAATACCGGGGAGTTGCTGAAAACGCTGCGGATCAATCATTTTCGGGAAGTAAATAAAACGCATTTGACCATTCTGGAAACGTGCTTGATTGATCATAGGTGTACTGTACGCTGTTCCCACATACATCGGCGTAGGGTCGCCATAGTTTTGATAGGTGACGTTGAAGGTTAAACCATCATCATTCACCGAAGTGACAAAAGCCACATGTCCAGGCGTGCCATACGCCCACACACCATCGGCACGGGGGAAGACAGCGATGGCTCCAACACGAGGCGTTGTACCAATTGGGAGTCCTGTGCGTTCGGCATCGACAATCCAATCAGCAGCATTACCCCAATTCAGAGGTAAATCGTAACCAAGCAGATGCCATTGCTCCCATGCCCACCAGACGCAATTGCCGCCTGTGGGAAAGGGACCAGGACACAGAGGAAATGGATTGCCATCAGACGAAAACCCTACATTTTTACATGTATCATCCACCGTTGGACTGGTATGACTTTGCGCGTCCACCTGTGGAACTAGCGAAATGAACTCGACACATACCAGTGAGAGTAGAAGACATACACCGAATAAGTGTATGATGTACCGTCTGTTTATAGGGCGTAAATTTTTTAGAAATACACGTTTGGCACGCTCATGACGCAAAATGGTCGAAGGAGGCATAAGGACCGCACCTTCCTAAAAAATAGTTCTGTTTTTATAGGTATGTATGTATGCAAGTTCCCATATATAAAAATAATCGGCATAATGTTCGGTAAGATGACACCGAACGTTTGTTTCCCAACACATGTCAGAGTATAACATCAATATTTGGTCAGACTCAAGAGAATAGAGAGGAATTTTGAGAGAATTTACAAAAAATTAACATGTCCCACAACTCACCAAAAAAGAGACTTGACAACAGGTAGAGGCAATGGTATCATTAGCCTTGTTCAAACAGGGACGATTAGCTCAGTTGGTTAGAGCGCTACGTTGACATCGTAGAGGTCACAAGTTCGAGTCTTGTATCGTCCACTTCCAAGCGGCTTCTGGCGAAGCTGCTTTTTTGATTACGCCTTAACCTTAAAAGAAGTATGATTTCATAACTGAGGTAAGGAATACAGAAATTCATGCAACAAGTCATCACGGCGAAACTGAAACTTGTAACAACGCCCGAACAGCACCATTCACTGCGTCAAACTCAACTTGCGTACCGTGACTCTCTTAATTATGTGAGTCGGTATGCATTTGAGCAAGGCAAAATCTCAAACGAGAAGAGGTTGCATCAAGGAACGTACTACGACATACGCGCACTTTTTAAATTGCCGTCAGAGATGACCAATAATGCTATACGCCAAGTAGGTGCAACTTACAAAGGATTATGGACAAAGGCAAAGAAAAATGCTGAGCAACTCCGCAAAAAAACTACTAAGAAACGCTACAAAGGGTTAGATAAACCACCAAAATATGTGTCTCCAACTATCATGTATAACTATGGATACGACTATGGTTTCAAGTCGCAGCAACAAGTAAGTATTAGAACTCTCGAAAAACGCATTCTCATATCCTATCAGGGCTATGAGAAACATCTCGCGCTTATTCAACACGGAGCACCTGTCAAGGCTGGGAGATTATGGTACGATCATCGACAGAAGCAGTTTTACCTATTAGTTTCACTCGAACTTACTGTCGCTGACCCTACTTCCGATATTTTGCAAACGGTTGTAGGTGTGGATGTAGGGCAACGTTATCTCGCAACTACGGCTACTTTATCCGCACAACAACAATTCTTCTCAGGGAAAGCTGTGCGTGCAAAAGCCGACCATTATACACGCAAACAAAAACAACTTCAGCGCAAAGGCACTCGTTCTGCTATACGACGACTTCGGTTGATAAGCGGACGAGAGAGACGGTTCAAGCTGAATACGAATCACATCATCGCAAGAACCATTATTAGAAAACAACCTCATGCATTAATTGGCGTGGAAGACCTGACAGGCATAAGAGAACGCATGAAACTACGGAAACATAGACGGAAAGGGAAAAAGAATTTTCCACTTACATCTAAACAACGCCGTGCTCACCGTCATGCATCTAAATGGGCATTCGCTGAACTACATCATATACTTGCCTATAAATCTGTGCTTACAGGGTCTCTAACCATCAAAGTAGATGCAGATTATACAAGTAAAGCTTGTCCAATGTGTGGATATACAGATGCAAAGAACCGTCCTAATAAAGGATTGTTGTTTGTATGTCAGAAATGCCACTACACATTGCACAGTGATCTAGTTGGCGCACGGAATATTGCGATGCGAACGTTTCTCACTCGACATGATTGGGTGAGAACAGGTGTTTTGTCAGTCCGCCTCGATGTATCGGACAGTGAAGCCAAAGCAGAGCGTCTGAAAAGGTACTCTGAATTGCGGTGGAGTCCAGATACAAGCTCATTGCCTTCAGGTGATTGAGTCACTGACGTTCTGTACTGCCCCGATTAACCAAAAAACGGCCTCTAACAAGGTCGTTTTTTGGTTGACTTCGCACTTAGACGCACTTCCTTTCGCTGCCAAGATTCGCTTCTCACCACTAAGACGAATATGCAACAAGCCTTTGTGTGACGCAAAGAATGGTTAGCGAAATAACCAGTCGAGCCACCCCAGTTTGAGGATGAACGTGAACGGCATCCAAAGTAACCACGGTGAGAGCCACAAGACAGCACCCTTTGAGTAACGCGAATAGATCCAAGCGGTGGCATAAGCGAGCATGAACCCTGTACCATCGATAATCTGAGTCATCTGAACACTTCGAGAGAGCCAGAAGGTGAAACCTTGAAACAACGAGACGGCAAAGATGAGGAGAGGTTCCTGCACACGTACCTCATGGCGACGACGCCAGACTAGCCATGTGGCAACACCCATACAGGGATAGATAATAAACCAAACGAGCCAGAATGGGGTAGAGGAGGAAACACCTGGAAATTTGTAATCATTGAGTGCTTTCGCTCCTCCTGTTGTACGATTTCGTGTGAAAGCCACACCTGCTATGCCCATTCCAAGAGCAAGTATGCCGCCCGCAAACACTAAAGCCATCCACCAAGGGGAGGTATTGTGAGGATTTGTACGAGATATTGATTTCATCGTCCTGTTCCTTTCTATATGACAAAAAGTTTCTATAGTACGAAAAGAAAAAATGCTCAAGATATACGTGCTTCCTTCACGCGCTCTTCTGACGTATTCGTGTTCTTACCCAGGCGCGTTAGTAAATCAAGGAGTTGCTGTTGCTCGTATGAGGTAAGAACCGAAAAGAACTGTTGCGCTGTTTGTCGGTCGATTTCTTTGGCTTGACGGATTGTCTCTATCCCTTCAAGCGTGAGATGGACAAGATGAGCACGCCGATCCTGCGGATGAGGATGTCGCTTTACTCGCCCTTGCTGCTCCAGTAGATTCAGTAAGTCAACCATAGTGGTCTTATCAATACCAAGCTGGCTGGTGAGATGGGCTTGCACCTGTGGTCCACGATGCTCTAAAGTCAGAAGAATAGCTAGATGCTGCCCAGTTATCCCAAGAGGCGCGAGGGCGGGTACATAAAACTGTTGAACAAGACCAGCCACTCGACCAAGTATAAAGCCAGTCAAGGTAGTGAGATGATCTGGTATAGGATGAGTCTCGAACATAAAAAGCCTTTCAATGAGCTAGTATCATTCAACAATAATGTTCCCTTAAGAAACATTTCCTCCGAAAACGTTTCTTAAGGGAACATTATCACAGAGTTTTCATTCTGTCAAGTACTTTATAGATATATAAAACAGAAGAGTGCCGCCGAATGAGTTCTCATTCGATGGCACTCTTCTGTTTGCACTCTACTACTTACCTCTTCAACATCGGTAAGTTCATGCCCTCATCACGGGTGCGATGGGAACCAGCAGTCTCTTGAATGCCGCCTTCTGGATAGACCAATCGCGCCTCGGCAGGGGGCAAGAGACTGGCAACTTCCTTCAAGACAGCATCGAGGAATTGATCTTCTGGTACAGTTTTGACGACCTCACCTTTGCGGAAGATGACACCCTTCCCTTTCCCACCAGCAAGACCAACATCTGCATCACGCGACTCACCAGGGCCGTTAACAACACAGCCCATGACCGCGACCTGGATAGGAGTCTGCACCTTTGCCAGTCGCTTCTCAACCTCGTTCGCAACCTGGATTACGTCGATTTCGACACGCCCACATGATGGACAAGAAACAAAGGTCACACCACGATTGCGTAGTTCAAGCGACTTCAAAATGTCGTATGCAACCGGAATTTCTTCCTCTGGCTCCGCACTGAGACTTACACGGATGGTATCACCAATGCCCTCAGCAAGAAGCAGACCTAAACCTACCGCAGACTTTACAGAGCCGCCAACAAGTGTACCAGCCTCTGTAATACCAAGATGCAATGGATAGTCCGAACGCTGTGAGAACTTACGATAGGCTTCAACGGCAGTGAGTACGGTTGAGGACTTGAGCGAGATGATGATCTCATGGTAGTCCACTTCTTCACACCAACTCACATACTCTAGTGCCTTCAAGACCATACGCTCGGAAAGGTGATCGCGCTCCTTACGGCGTGCCTCGGCGGGATCGGTGCGCTCTAACACCCCATCGTCGCGTAGGCGAACCTGGATGCGTTGCATCTGAGCCTTCTGGTCCAGTGCATCGATTGAACCAGAATTCACACCAATACGCATCGCGACGCCATGTTCTTTCGCGGCTATGGCGATCTGCTCAAGTGACTTACGCCCATTGAGCAAGTTGCCTGGATTAATGCGTACCTTGTCGATGCCCTGACGAATGACTTCTAAGGCAAGGGCTGGATTATAGTGAATATCGGCAACGAGCGGAATGGAAATCTGCTTTTTAATCTCGCTGATAACAACCGCGTCTTCCATCTCTGGTACGGCGACACGCACTATTTCACAGCCAACGTCCTCAAGACGATGAATCTGATCAACGGTGCTTTTGACATCGCGGGTATAGGTTGTCGTCATAGATTGCACCGCGATGGGTGCATCTCCACCAAGAGCTACATTACCGACATGTATCTGTCGGGTTTTCTTTCTCATTACGAGTTACTCCATGTGCAAGTTTTGGAAAAATGAGAGTTATCACGAACATCGTGATATTTTCATAACCTCAAATACTTGCGTTTAGCCGCCCCAATGGGTGACATCACTAATAGTAATAACAATCATCAGGGTCAATAATATTGCCATACCGATTAAGTTAATAATACCTTCGCGCTCTGGCTTGAGACGCTTCCCACCGCGTAGAAGTTCAATCAATATAAGTAGGATGCGTCCACCATCTAAAGCGGGGAAAGGTAAAATGTTGATGATGGCAAGGTTAAGGCTTAATACAGCCGTCAGACTGAGAATAGGCCACCATCCAAGATCAGGAACACTTTGTGCCACTTGACCCGTTATCTTCACAATACCAACGGGACCAGCGAATTGCGGATGAATAGCACCAGTAATCATCTGCCCAATAGCACCAATAAACTGACTTGTTACCTCGTAAGTGTGTGCAATGCCCTTAAATGGTGCTTGCCAGAGAGGAGATGTGATCAGGACTTCCTTCGTCCCAATACCCATTTTACCCTGATTCGCTTGAGGATGTGCGCGTGCATTCACAGTAACAGGAATGCGCGTTGTGTTGCCTTTATGCTGAATCACAAGGTTTACTGGCACGATATTGTGCTTATTATTATCGGCGGCAACAACATTGTTCACCTGTGTTACCACGTCATCAAAGGTTTGGACAGAGGTACCATTGACACTGACAATGGTATCATCTGGACGCAAGCCAGCGACCTGTGCGGGTGAGTTTGCTTCAACGGTACCAACCATAGCTGGAAAGGTAGGCTCACCAAGTCCATATGCAATTGTGAATAGCACCATCGCGAGCAGTACATTCATAATGACGCCAGCGACCAGCACAATGATACGCTTGCCAGCCGATTTCGCAGCAAAGCTTCCTGCATCATACTTGCCCTCGGCATCGTTAATGTCGCCATTCTCTCCAGGCATACGCACAAAGCCACCAATAGGCAGGAAATTCAGCGAATAAATTGTGTGGTCAGAAACACCGGGAGTACTTACGCCACCACTTGTACCACTGAACGGTGTTTGTTTTCCATCAGTATATGCATCTTCAGTATTGCTATTTCCACCAAGCCAGATTACTTCCCAACCTCCGCTATTACGCTTGCGGATACCCACAAGACGAGGTGGGAAACCAAGCCCAAATTCCTCAACACGAATACCTGCCCACTTCGCCGTGATAAAATGTCCAAACTCATGGACCAGTACCAGCAACCCGAATACCGGAATGGCAGCAAGTAAGTACCAGTTATTCATCCCATGCTCCCTTTACAATTGTTTTTGTATCTTTGTTGAATAAATTTCTTGTGTCATTCTCCGCGCCCATGCACAGGCATCTAACGTTTCAGCAACATTTGGCGATGCGATAGATGTATGACGCGCTAATACGGTCTCTATAAGTTCCGCGATCTCTAGTAGTTTGATTTTTCCATGTAAAAACAGGTCTACCGCCTCTTCGTCCGCTCCAACAAGCACACATGGATAAGTACCACCTCGTTTCGCGGCTTCAAGCGCAAGCCTAAAACAGGGGAAACGCGCGGTATCCAATGCCTCGAAGTTGATTCGTGCGATCTCAGGCCAACGAAGCTCACGAATTAAGCCACTCTCGGCAGCTTGTAGCCGATGAGGGTAGGCAAGCGCGTTCATGATTGGCAAATGCATACTGGGTAAGCTTGCCTGCATTTTGATAGAACCGTCGATGAACTCGACCATCGAATGTATAATACTCTCAGGTTGGACCACCACCTCAATACGCTCATAGGGTATATCGAACAGCCAGTGTGCCTCTATGACCTCTAATCCTTTGTTCATCAGTGTAGAAGAGTCAATCGTGATCTTTGGCCCCATACGCCATGTAGGATGTGCGAGGGCCTGCTCGATGGTTACTGACTGCATCTGTTCAAGCGTAGCATGTCGAAAAGGTCCACCAGAGGCAGTTATAATCAAATGACGTATGTCCCCATGTTCTTCCCCACGGAGGCACTGCCAAATTGCACTATGCTCACTGTCTATAGGAAATATATTTACTTCCGCCTGTTTAGCAGCAGCTGTGACAAGATGACCTGCCATAACGAGTGTTTCTTTATTTGCAACGGCAATAGTTTTGCCAGCTTCAATAGCGGCTAATGTGGATTCGAGTGCCATCAGACCAGAAGTTGCAGCTACAACGATGTCTACGTCGGGATGTGTCGCGGCAGCAGTAAGTCCCTGTGTACCGAGAATAACACCCGGTAGTGCTGATGTCGCGGCGCGTTCGAGTTCTGGCGTTTCGGCAAAGCAGGCAACAAGCTGTGGATGAAATTCCTCTACCTGTTGTGTGAGTAAAGCGATATTGCTGCGAGCGGCAAGGGAGACAATACGAAAATGTTCTGGGAAGCGTCGCACAACGTCTAATGTTTGTCGTCCAATTGAGCCTGTACTACCGAGTAAGGCAATACGTTTAGGAATAATGGTCATAATTTCTTTATCACATAACAAATCTAATGTTTGCCTACTATATTGGCAAACACAATGTTTTGTCCCTCTTCATATTATAGCAGGGTCACGTCGAAGCGTATAGCAATGGTCCCGTAAAGGACTATCGTAGGGACCCATTAATAGCGGCCGTTTAGACTTTAGCGAGGGCCAAACGACCCGATGAATCGGTGCCAACCATACTATAAGCTGGGCAAAGACATAGATAATGATGACGGCAAAGAGCAAGCTGTCTATACGGTCAAGCATTCCACCGTGTCCTGGCATGAACTGACCACTATCTTTGACGCGCGTTTGACGCTTAATCAACGACTCAGCGAGATCACCAAACACGGATGCGATACCGACCAGGATACCAAGTACAATCGCAAGGTACCATGGAACACCTAGCTGCTTTACGGTTAGAATTAAAGCCGCCGTGATTGACAGGATAAAGCCGCCGAGTACACCTTCCCACGTCTTCGCTGGACTGATTCTTGGAGCGAGTTTGTGGCGTCCAAAGTAACGTCCCGCGAAAAATGCTGCCGCATCGAAGCCCCACACGCCGAGAAGCAATATTAAGAGCCACCATACACCTCGCGGCAAATAGAGCCACGACGGGTTCGTCAAGATATGTAAAACATCGATTCGGCTTGAGTCGGGACCGCGCAGTAATAAAAAGAAACTCATGGGCCAACCCAGATAGATCGAGATAGCCAGCGTCAAAGCCCAATCTACCATTGCACCATCAAGCTTCTTACGAACGAAGAGCCAGGGAAATGATACAAGTAAGCCCGCTCCCAAGCTCGTTTCAAGAATTAATTGCCGTTGCTGGGGAAACATTGCGGCTATCAGAAAAAGGACGCTCAAGCCAAAGCTAACCCAGATTAACGGATGATAGCCTGCGTTAAGCAACATATTATGCAGTTCTAGTGTCCCTAGAATAACAACAAGCAATACGGCTGCAAACGCAATCCAACCACCGAACCAGACGAAGGTGAGCACAACAGGAATAGCGACCCCAGCTGTCAGCAAGCGTTGACCGATAGGTGATTTCTTCTTTTCGCCGGCCTGCACTGTCTCGGCCTGTAATTGCTCTTCACTTGCTCGCTGCACCCCATGACTCCTCTGCATGACCTTGATTAGAGTAGATTCTTCCCAAGAAATAAAACAGTGTATAGTATCCTCTACGATGAGAGTCTGTTTCTTGTTACAGAAAACAAAACAGGATGCACTGAAAAATGGTATAGGGGTAGGATACCCCGTTTTTTCGCGTCTTGCAAGCACACAAGACTATGTGATGTCATACACAAAGCAAGAAATGTTATCCCTCTTTGCGTAGTTTCCACAGATTTTCCCTTGGAAAGCGTCTTGCAAGTGCTGTTTCTTCTGCACTAACATATGCACTGGTAGCATCAATAGCAGGTTGCGTCTCGATCAAGTCCTCAATGACAAAGCCGTTGCGTCGAAAGAGACGAATCCACTCGCCATAGGGCAATTGAAAGTCTACCTCGTTATCCCATTCAATACGATGCAAACTAAAGTAATCATTAAGTACGGTTTGCCCAATCGCGCCAGTTTGTCTATCCTGACAAATTGCCGAAATAGGAGTTGCAGTCATAAACGCAAAAAGGCCACCGTTTCGTAGCAAACGTGCTGCCTCTGCAACTGCACGATAGGGATCCGAAAAGGTCATCGCACCCCAATCGCAAAAGACAACATCAAAACTGGCATCAGGTAGAGGCACGCTCTCGGCACTAGCTTCAATAAGTGGAAAGGATATACCCGCTTCGCCCATTAAAAGTTGTGCGTGTTGTAGCTGTCGAGAGGAAATATCAAGGCCAACAGGTCGCGCCCCCTGTTGTGCCAAAGCAATAGACCAACGCGCCGCCCCACAGCCAAATTCCAGGATATCTTTATCTGCTACGTCACCAAGCACATGCAGCTTTGCCTCTGGAATACGCCATTCGCCCCACGCCAATGCATGTTCTCCTGACAACACGTGTGCATTATGCCGCTCATATTCATCACTTGTTGCATTCCACATTTCCCTATTCTTACTCACGTACTCTGGAAGTTGAGAAACATCCAAGTTTTTGTTGTCACTCATATACTATTATCTCCACCAAGGATATGCACGTAGAACTTCGTCAGTGTGCTCAAGCGTATGTTTTGCATCGTATCACTATATCTCATGTTACAATATAATAGAAGATAGGGATGTACTCTACTCACGGCAGAGAGAAGAGCATTTTGAAGAAGGAACCTAAGCAAGCGATTATAGAGCAACTCCGCAGACATTGAAGTAAGACATAGCAATGAAGGAGAAAGATATGGCAATGGAAATCGTAGCAACCGGCTTTGGCAATCCAGACGTCTTGAAGGCAGTCTCGACCGAGCTACATGTGCCCGGACGGGGTGAGGTTGAGATTCGGGTTCGGGCCATCGGCGTGAACCACGTTGACTATACAATCTACTCTAACCCGAACTACACCAAGAGTCATGGAGCGAGTCCTCCCACTTTTCCGCTCAAACTTGGTGTGGAAGCGGCGGGCATCGTGACGGCGGTTGGTGCGGAAGCGACAGGATCTGCCGGCCCTATCGTGCCTGGCGACGAGGTGATCGCATATCGCATCACTGGTAGCTACGCCGACACGATCATCGTCGCCTCATCAGCGGTGGTGCCCAAACCGACTAAGCTGTCATGGGAGCAGGCGGCCTGCATGATGTTGGACGGTACCACCGCCGCCCATACCCTCGCCGCTGTACGTGCTCGACCAGGACAAACCGTGCTGCTTCATGGCGCAAGCGGTGGCGTGGGACTTTCAGCAGTGCAACTTGCGGTCCTCGACGGCATCAAGGTGATTTGCACGAGCAGCGAGAAAAGTTTCAGCACACTTCGCCACTATGGGGCTGAGCCTGTCAAGTATGGTGACGGACTGCTCCAACGAGTCCGAGGTATCGCTCCCAATGGCATCGATGCGGCGATTGATCTTGTCGGCACTGATGAGGCAATCGATGTCTCGCTCGCGCTCGTGTCCGACCGCTCGCGTATCGCCACCATTGTCGCCGTTGATCGGGCAAAGGAAACTGGCATCCAGGCACTCGGCGGCTCACCTGGGCAAGACGCAACCGGTATTGCTATCCGCAATGCTGCTCGATTGCGACTGACGGCACTGGCACAGGCTGGAGCCTTTGAGGTGAACGTTGCTCACAGCTTCCCACTGACTCAGGCAGCGAAGGCGCACCAACTGTTCGCCAAGGGCGGTGCTGGTGGGCGGATCGTCCTGGTGCCAGATGAGGCAGACAATGACCTTGACCCGTTTTGATGGAGTCCCCACGTTGGAGAACTAGCTCAACAGTCTTTGTAAGTGACCAGAAAAATGTGCCAATACCTATAGAAGTTGAAATGAATTTTGATACGCCTCTCACCTACTTCGAATTAAGGGGAGAGGCTCACGATGAGCGCATAATCAGTGAGTCGCTGTTCTATACGGGCCTTATCCACGAAAACAAAGAGTTATCGAATCTTGAGTATTTTGAAAAAGCACAAACTCTTGCGTCAAGTAGCGGTATTCAGCGTGGAATGGAGGAAGCATCTACGCGAATAAAAAGTATTTCCAAACTGTAAAAAGGTTGCCTGCATACTATGGACTACCATCTAAATTTTCCACGCTCATAAGACTCAGCTTCAGCCTTTAGTGCTTCTTGTGACCGACGAAGTTCTTGACTAAGCAACGCAGATGAGGGCGTTTCACTGTTTCTCCTTCTCCAATCAAAAAACAGGCAAGCAAGAACGATACCGAGAAAACCGCCTATAACTATTCCGCTTCCATTTCCAATCTGAATAAGACTACCAATAAAGAAACCAAGTATCGCAATAAGCATAGTAACACTAATATTGATGTACTTCATAATCGTCGCCTTTCGCCGGTGACAGAAAAAGGATGTTTCTAAATGTATGTAGCTGCTATCATTGTAAACGCTTCTTGCTATGAAAAATAAAGGGTGAATTTGTGCAAACATGGGATGGTCAGACTGACCAGACCATGGTTGCCCAAATTAACCCGTTATTTAGGTTTGTGTGGTGTTATTCCAAACATTCGTTTTATGTCCGCATACATTTTTTTTTTTGCCCCAACTTCACCCTTTATTTCGTTTGCTCAGGTGTTAGTCCAAACTTGCGTTGTCTACTTTGCAAGATATCCAATGCTTGACGCAGATCCTCGCGTCCAAAGTCGGGCCAGAGCGTTGGCGTGGCGTAGTACTCGCTATAGGCAGATTGCCACAGGAGGAAGTTACTGACACGCATCTCTCCGGCGGTACGAATGACCATATCTGGATCAGGCAGGTCACGTGTATATAAATACGACGCGATCAGTTCCTCGTTGATGCTATCAGGATGCTTGCCATCAGCGATGATCTGACGGATAGCATCCACGAGTTCAGCACGTCCACCGTAGTTGAAGCAGACATTCAGGCCGATGTGTGTGTTATTACGAGTTAGTTCCTCAGAGTCGCGCACGGCCTTTTGAATATCGGGTGAGAGATCATAGAGACGACCAAGATGGCGCAGACGTACTCCATCGCGGTGCAATTTTTCCAGGTCCGAGCGAATGGTCTCCCAAAAGAGACGCATGAGACCATCTACCTCAGCGCGTGGTCGCCCCCAATTTTCAGTGGAAAAGGCGTACACGCTGAGCATCTCAATATTCTCATCGGCAGCACACTCTACGACACGACGTAACGCGGTTACTCCAGCCTTGTGTCCTGCAAGGCGGGGCAAGTGGCGTTTTGTCGCCCATCGTCCATTGCCATCCATAATGATGGCAAGGTGGCGTACTGACTGAATGACTTGCTCTGTTGCGACAGGTTGTGACTGCGACGCAACGTTCTCCTTTCGGGAAGAAAAGAGATTGTTTATCTTAGCCAAGTGCTAGACCTCCATAAGTTCCTGTTCCTTACTTTTGCCGACCTTCTCCATCTCGTCAATGAATCGGTCAGTGAGCTTCTGCAGCTTATCAGTGCTGCGCTTCAGCTCATCTTCAGAAACTTCTTTTTTCTTTTCACGGTCACGTAGTTTATCCTGAACATCACGACGAACGTTGCGAACCGCGACTTTGTGCTCGTCCAGCTTCTTGTGAAGTGTCTTCGCCATGTCGCGTCTGCGCTCCTCGCTCATCGGAGGAATGTTTAGACGAATGACCTGTCCATCGTTGTTAGGATTGATGCCCAGATCAGATTTTTGAATCGCCTTTTCAATATCAGGAATCATCTTGCGGTCATACGGTTGAATGACCACCTGACGTGCATCTGGAACTGACACCGATGCAACCTGAATGATGGGTGTTGGTGTCCCATAATAATCGACCTGTATGCGGTCAACCAGCGATGAACTGGCCCGACCAGTGCGGATAGCCGTGAGGTCCTGTTTCAGAGCTTCAATAGCCTTCTGCATACGTCGTTCGGCATCACTAAATAAATCATCTGTCGCCATATTCAAAAACTCCCTTTTTCTACGAGCACACGACTTCCATAGTACTCTAAAAATGGGACGTGATAACACAGGTGGTGCATATTATTTTTTCGACACCACTATTCAGACTCTTTCACGTCAGCCACTAATGTACCACACTTTTCACCGCGCATGAGAGTTTCTAATGCGCCATCCTGGTGCAAGTTGAATACAATAATCGGCATATGGTTGTCTTTGCACAGGGAAAGTGCGGTACTATCCATAACACGAAGCCCCATGTTCAAGGCTTTCATATAACTGATTTCTTCAAACTTTTTGGCGTTCGGGTTACGCTTTGGATCATCATCATAGATACCGTCTACATTTGTCGCCTTCAGCAGAACCTGAGTGTTCAACTCAACGGACCGTAGAGCAGCTGCCGTATCAGTGGTAAAGAATGGGTTGCCACTGCCAGCAGCGAGAATGACAATACGTCCTTTTTCCAGGTGACGTATTGCTCTGCGACGAATAAACGGTTCCGCGACTGGCGGCATTTCTATAGCAGTTTGAACGCGAGTCGCGATTCCCAATTTTTCGAGTGCGTCCTGCATAACAAGCGAGTTCATGACGGTCGCAAGCATCCCCACATAATCTGCCGTGGAACGGTCGATGCCAGTGGCGGCAGCATCGGCTCCACGCCACATGTTGCCACCACCAATGACCATCGCAACCTCAACCCCCAGGTCATACACACGCTGAACCTCGCCCGCGATACGGCGTACTGTCTCAGCATCTATACCATACCCATGAGGGCCGAGAGCTTCACCACTCAACTTGAGCAGGATGCGTTTGTATGCAAGCGACATACTACTCGCCTAATTTAAAGCGGCTAAAGCGACGCAACACAATGTTCTCGCCAGTCTCAGCGATGGCCTTGCGCACAAGTTCGCCAACTGTGACAGACTCATCTTTGACCCATGGCTGCATCATCAGCACGTCTGAGCCGAATTCTTTCTTGAGCTTGCCATTGAGGAACTCTTCGCGGCGTGCCTCTGGTACGCGGTCAATCGACGGGTCTTCTGTGATTTTTTTACGCGCCTCTTCCATGATCTCGGCAGGTACGTCTTCGTAGTTGACATATTTGGGAGCGACACCTGCAATTTGCAGTGAAAGTTCGCTGGCGAGTTTTTGGAAACCTTCGCTACGAGCTACAAAGTCGGTGCTACAGTTCAGTTCGAGCAAGACACCAACACTGTGATTGTGATGCACATAGGAGAACACTCCGCCCTCTTTTGTCTCACGACCAGCCGTGACCATCTTCTCGGCCTTCTTATCTCTGCGTGCTTCGAGATACTTTAACGCCTCCGCACGTGTGCTTGACTGTGTTAAAGCATTTTTGCAGTCCGCAAATGTCGCGCCAGTTTCCTCGCGCAAGCTTTTTACATCTGCTGCGGTATATTCCATGATGCGAGTTCTCCTCATTCTTGTTGTGTATGATACTCAGAATATGCGAACAGTACAACGACCTCTGTCCATCACTTTTGGGTTCTGAGTGCTTGACAAGTGTGTCTATTCGTGTTTCCACGCTCTGTTTGTTACAGTAAGAAGCGGGAGGCGGAGGCAAGTGCCTCGTAACCTCCCGCCAAACAAGTAGTCTATCTTAGAGAGCCTCTCTTGAGACCAATTCCGGTTCGGTTGAAGCTTCAGGTGTGCTTGTTGCAGGAGTAGCGTCAGAAGTTGGTTGCGCTCCTGGAATGGGTTCAGTTGCAGTGCCGCTCTTGGCTACCACTTCCTCCACAACCGTATTGTTGATAGGAGTGACTTCTTGCGTTGTGATAGTGGCTACGGGTGCCTCTTGCGTCTCGGCTGCAGGAGCGGTGAAGGTTTCACTGGTGACGATTGGCTCGTCGCCGTCCTTCTCGCTAACCTCGTTGTCCTTATTGCGTGCGTCAAGTTCGCGGCGTCCCTCAACAACGGCGTCAGCGATCTTGGCACAGAGCAAACGCACTGCGCGGATTGCGTCATCGTTGGCGGGAATTGGATAATCCATTTCGTCAGGATCAGAGTTTGTATCTGCAAGCGCGACAATAGGAATTTCTAAACGCAGTGCTTCCATAACGGCAGTACGCTCTTTGCGTGTATCGATGATGAAGAGTGCGGTTGGCAGACGACGCATGTCCTTGATGCCGCCAAGAATACGTTCCAGGCGTGTCATGTCGTCTGTTAAACGCTGAACTTCCTTCTTAGGCAGTCGCTCAAAGTCACCGCGATCACGACGGGCCTCAAGTTCACGAAGATAGCGAATACGAGACTGAATGGTTTGGAAGTTGGTCAACATACCGCCGAGCCAACGCTGGTTGACATAGTACATGCCACAACGCTTGGCCTCTTCCGCAATGGCCTCTTGTGCCTGCTTCTTGGTGCCAACGAAGAGAATGGTGCCACCCTCTGCGGCAGTCTGCTCGATAAATTTGTACGCATCGTTGAGACGCGTGACGGTCTGCTGGAGGTCAATAATATGAATACCATTGCGATCCATGAAGATGAATGGTGCCATTTTGGGGTTCCAGCGACGGGTCTGATGTCCAAAGTGAACACCAGCCTCCAAAAGTTGTTTCATTGAGATAACGTTTGCCAAAGACGGATCCTCCCTTGAATCCTCCGCTCTCCGCATGATTAAGCGTCAGGGTCCGCCAGGGCTTCACCATTTTCCATTTTTGGTAAGGCAATTCAAAGGACCCCAGGGTTGGCGCGTGCGAGAGAGCGTGTGTACTTATAAGTGTGAAATGCATTCCACGAGTGCGGAAGACTCCTCCCGCTAAGTCGCAAGTATATACCATTATGCAGATTTAGACAAGCCCCTAAGCCAACTTCCATCAATCACATTTTCCGCTACAGCTAATTTGACATCACTCTCCGCCTTGACAGCAAAAAGATTTATAGAGCAGCCCTTGAATATTTGTGTTCTTCAACTTCTATCATCTATAATGTCAACACACGTTTTGTATTAGAACTTGTACACTTTTGATAACAAATACAAATTCTCGTTTATTTCTAATAAGATACAATAGAGTAAAAAAGAGAGGTATATCATGCAAAAGTGGGAATATTTAGTAATTGAACTTTCACGCGAGTCAAATTGGATCATTGCTCATTATGCTAACGAGGAAGAACTGGAAGGTTGGAAGAATGTTCCCCTACCTCGCTTTCTCAACCATCTTGGAGAACTTGGATGGGAATTAACAGGAACCTTGAGTGCTTCATTGAACAATACTATTGTGCCGGGTCATTTGTTTTTCAAACGTCCACGAGGAGATTAACCCATTTTTCTTGTCATTATTGAACAGGGAGAGACAGGTTATAGTGCATATTCGCCTAACCTTCCAGGGTACATAGCTATTGGAAAGACACGCGAAGAAGTGGAGCTGAATATGCACGAGGCGATTGCAATGCATCTCCAAGGAATGATTGAGTATGGAGAGACAATTCCTGCGTCTACTAACCAAGCTAAATACATGGATGTTGTTGCACCAATATCTGCGGCATAGAGATGATACAAATTCATTTTTGTATCATCTCCTCTTCATAATTGCTACTTATTACCTCCAAACAAAATGTCGAGCTTTCCCATAGCTTCTTTTCGCATCGACGGAAACACATGAGAATAAATGTCCATCGTAGTACTGATGTTACTATGTGCTAGAAGTTCCTGTGCAATCTTCAGATGGGCACCCATTCCTAACAGCATTGTAGCCGCACTAGTCCGCAAGTCATGAACATTTAACACACCTACTTCCACTCTCGTCATAAATCATGTATACTCCACTGAGAAATATTGCAGGATTGTAGGGAGAGTGTGGAACGCTATGCAGGGAAGAACACGTCATCATCGTGTGCGCTTGATCGCGTATGATGCGCTTGTCTTGCATCAGTGTCGTTTATCCACCTCCATACCAAGCCCTAGTCCTACTCCTCTTGCCCCATTAGTACCAGTACGGCTTTTTCTCTCCTCACGACAACGCCCCTTGTTACGTAAAGTACGACTGACCTATGAACGTAGGAAAATAGCCGAAATATAGGTTGTTCATAGCTAGTATGATGCATGCACACAATCGGCATATCCAGAAATATCGTTGCTTGCTTCTTGCACAGGGGAGTATATGTGTAGTATAGACATATTTACGATTAGCGTAACGGCTAATCTCATTTATAGGGGTTGTAGAAGTAGAAAGGGACATACCTATGGTACGTATTATGATTGTTGATGACCATGCACTCATGCGCCGCGTGGTGCGCGAAGTGATTGAAAAGGAAGACGACTTGGAAGTAGTCGCGGAGGCTTGCAACGGGCTAGAAGCGCAAGAGCAAGCCGCACATGTGAAACCCGAAGTTGTGTTAATGGACCTCGATATGCCTGAATGTGATGGTTTTGAAGGCACAGAGCGCGTCCTAGCAAGCTCACCACAGTCCAATGTGGTTATCTTCACAGCATCACATCAAGAGCGGCACCTGTTTCAGGCATTACAACACGGGGCAATGGGCTATATCACCAAGGATATCGAGCCAGATGCGCTTGTTCATGCTATTCGTTGCGCGGCACGCAATGAACTATGTCTTCCTGGCTCTTTCGCCAGTCAGGTCGTCGCACATCTTCGCACATTAGGGAAAGAACATGAATCGCGGCTCTGGAACGAGCTTGTAGGAGAAGACGTACAAGGAGAGGAAGAGCAAAGAGAAAATTATCACACAAGTGCGGTCGCATATCGCATTCCACGCCGACCTTCAATGCGTCGGGTTCATGCGCTATCGAAAACTGCTCAGCAGACGGTTTTGGAATCCCCTACTTCACCATCTCCTTCCGCGAGACCACTCACCGACCGCGAACAGGAAATTCTTGACCTGATGCGCAAAGGCCAAAAGAACCGCGAGATTGCTGCAACGCTATGTATTGCGGAATCAACAGTTCACAAGCATGTGCAGAACATCTTCGAGAAGCTGCATGCACGCAACCGCACCGAGGCAATTTACCTTACGAGTGCCAACTAAATAACTCAAATAGCTTTCGACTCTAATTCGAGTTACCACATTTACATACGGTCACAGTAGGTATCCAGTAAGGACAAAATGTCAGTGATTTGTCCTTACTGGATACGTGGTGTGTACTAACCGAGCATATTCTAGGCTTTCATTATATCAAAAGTCTCAGTGTTGTTGATGCAGAACATCAGGTTCTTGCACAACATGCATACCATATTTCTGGAAAAGCTGCATCATCTTTGTGGTATCCACTGGTGGCTCTTTGAAATCAGCCGATGGAATCGTGCGTGTTGGTGCAGGAACACCCATTTGCATCACCACCTGCTCAAAACCTGCTGGCGAGTAGAAGTTCAGGATGTGTGCTGTATCACTATCCACTCGAAAACTATGAATGGTCCCAGATGGAATAGCAATAAAACTACCAGTTGATGCTTGAAGCTGCTTTCCATTTGCAATGAAGGTGATGTCTCCTTCAATCACGTAAAAGGCTTCATCTTGATCGTGATAATGGGGAGGAGGGCCAGAATTCTTGGGACACCACTCTTCCATCAGCGAAAATTGCCCTGCGGTTTGATCGCCTGTGGCGAGCATGGCCCAGAGAATACCTACCTGCCAATACGCAGGTGCATTCGTGTTGCTTTCTACATATGGCTGCTTTGTCGTTGGGAAATTCATTTCCTTCTCCTACAAGATGCTATTCTGCTTTTGACGTGGGAGTATTGTGTCCACGACGCCCTTGTGCAATTTCTACATGGTAGCCATCAGGATCAGGCATCGCCATTGCTCGCTCCCACGGCTCATCATGTGGCGGTTCGCTGAAGGTCACTCCTTTTGCCTGTAGTTCTGCATATATTGCATCCAGAGAATCAGTACTCAGTTCGAGATGGACACGTTGTCTGAATGTGCGACTCTCTTCTTGCAGGTCTCCTCTAAGCAAACCGAGCGTACCTTCGCCAAGCCGTAGTAGAGCAAATTGTGGTCCGAACTGCTCCACTTTAAAGCCAAGTTGTTGATAGAATGCAACTGAACGCGCAACATCGCTTACTGGCAAACTCAACCCCTCGAAACGAAGCGTTTCTACCATCTTTTTCCTTCTTTCTTCGCTACTTGCTGTCCTTGTTAAATCATGAATGATGAGCACTTGAAGACGAAGGCAAAGAATGTTCCTTAGTCCTTACCCATCACCTCCATAGACTCTACCTCCTCTAAGAGACATTGATCTATCAAATTCTTGCTCTTATTTCTCCATGAAGGGGACCACAATCACGCAAATATTGTCCAAGCGTGATACCAACGAACCGCTTAAAATGCATGTTGAGATGGCTCTGGCTATGAAAACCCGTTCGCATTGCTACTTCGGCAAGAGAAGCACCATTAGCAAGGAGCTTTTTCGCGTGTGAAATTCGTACTTGTGTGAGGTAGGCATGAGGTGGAAGACCAACCGCTTTGTGGAAGACACGGCTGAAATAGAAAGGACTCAAATGAACGTATTGAGCTAAAGCATGGAGCGAAATGTTTTCTGAATAATGCTCCTGTATATACGCTTTCGTCAGCTGGATCGCCTCAGGTTCCTGTCCAGTTGTAGGAAAGGTAAAAGAGTTGGTCGAGAAGCGAACCAGATGCAGAATAATATCTTGCAGTAATGCATCTTGCTCTAATCGGGAAGACGGTGTATCGTGCAAAACATGATGAAAGGAAAGCATGTAAAAAGTGAAAGCCGCGTCATCAATGAGAAGTTCGGGAAAGAAGAGCATAGATTGCGGACGTTCTGTCATCTCAGCTAATGTTGTGCGGATAAAAGCTGGGGAGAGGCGCAATCCAATGTAATATTTCTTGCCTGTTTCAGGTGAAGATGCAGAGTGCGGTTCTTCTGGTGGCGTCAAGAGAACGGCACTCGGTGGCACACAATATTTTTTACCACGGCACAAAAATTGCCAATTTCTGCCCGGATTCAGACCTATTTCAAGCTCTTCATGAAGGTGTAGAGGACTTTTATAGGGCAAAGGTGGACCTGTAATGCTTTCAAGAAATGGATATTCCACAGGTCTTCGTACCATCATCCGTTCGTATGGGGAATGCGTGTTCATAGATTTATATACTCATTAATTCATCAAAAGGACTTTCTCTTTCAGCTACTCATTCAGTATACCCCACAATAGCATGTCTCATCCTCTTTCTTGCCATCTTATCTATTCGGTAATAGTAGTTGTTGTGGTACAATGGACTCTCTTATTAGATAACAAACTAAAGCATATAGTGGATTAGTAGCGTGTCCGAGCAACAAAACCAGCAGCCACAACAGGCATATATAAACCGATCAGCCAGCATGAAAGCAGAAGAGAAATCTGCGTTTCTCGCACGCAATGCTATCTTTCGTCAACTTGACGTAGCCGAGCTACATGACATAGAACGCATCGCAACCATAGTTACCTATGCACCAGGACGTATTCTGTATCGACCGGGTGAAAAAGGCACAACGCTCTTTTTGTTGGTTTCGGGCGTTGTTCATCTCTATCATCTCTCAACCGATGGGCGAAAGCTGATTACGGCAACACCTGAAGCAGATAGCTGTTTTGGAGAGGTTGCACTGCTCGATAATGGGACGCATAGCAGTTTCGCCGAAGTCATCAAAGAGGCTCGCATCTGTCTCATTAGCAAACATGATATCGAGCAACTTGCCGCACATACACCCTCAATTACGACTGCGCTGCTAAAAAGCGCGGGTGAGCACTTTGCGCAAATTGAAGCACAACTTGTAAACACAACTTTTAAAAGTGTGAATGCACGACTCGCAACGCTTTTGCTACAATTAGCACAGGGAACTCAAATGGTCGATGGACTTAGCCACGAAGAATTGGCAGAGCATTTAGGCACTTATCGTGAAACGGTGAGCGTTGCATTACGTGACCTCAAAGAGACCGGGACTATTGAATTGGGACGTAGACACATCACAATTTGTAACAAGGGGTTATTACAGGAAATAGCAGGCTCATAATAGCGTTTTTAAACAGGAAGCAGAAATACCTTTTATGACAACAGTACAAACAACGATTATTCAAGCCAAAAACGTCAAGAAAATTTATCGCAATGGACATTTACGCGTTGAAGCTCTTGCAGGCATCAATCTGGCAATCGCACCTGGGGAGATGGTCGCCATTATGGGGCAAAGTGGTTGTGGTAAAACAACACTGCTCAACTGTCTCTCTGGTTTGGATAGTGTTGACGAAGGTGATATTTTCATTCGTGGTGACAACCTGCGTGATTTGAGCGACAACGAGCGTACATCCTACCGAGCAAGACATATGGGCTTTGTCTTTCAAGATTTTAATTTGCTCCCTGTACTGACCGCTGTCGAAAACGTGGAACTACCGATGCTCGTTTCCAAGGTTCCTAGCCGCAAAGCCCGTATACGTGCATTAGAGGTGCTCGACCTTGTGGGACTCTCGGACCGCGCTGGACACCGACCAGCCGAGCTTTCTGGTGGGCAAAGACAACGCGTCACCATCGCCAGAGCCTTGACCAACAATCCCGCTATCGTCTGGGCCGACGAACCAACAGGCAACCTCGATAGCGAGACCGCCTTAGAGATTATGGACCTGCTCACAACGCTTAACAAAGAGAATGGACAGACCTTCGTGATTGTAACACACGCACTAGAGGTTGGACATCGAGCCGACCGGATTATCACAATGCGCGATGGGCATATTGTAGAATAGTTATTCTACTTACATACAGGAAAAAGTCCTTCCGCGCAATTGCGCGGAAGGACTTTTTCCTGTATGTAAGTTATGCTAGCGTATGCTCTTCCGAGCCGAGAAGCTGATGAACAACTTCCTTGATATGACCGGATGAGATGCCATATAGCTCTCTTAGCAGAGTTGCGGCACCATGCTCAACGAATTTGTCGGGTAGGCCAATCACTCTTACGTCGATGTTGCGCAGTTCATGACGCTCTAAGAGTTCCAGCACGGCACTGCCAAAACCGCTTGCGGCAAGATGGTCTTCTATCGTAATGAGACGACCTGTACCCTTTGCGAGACGAAGAATCATGTCTTCGTCGAGCGGCTTGGCCCAGCGTGCGTTGACAACAGCGACTCGAACACCTTCTTGAGCTAGTTCTTGCGCGGCAAGTTCAGCCTGTTCAACAGTTGTGCCATAGGCGAGAATGGCACAATCGGTTCGCTCAGCCTCTTCAAGCGTCGCCGGGCTGAGCAATTCCGCCTTACCAACTTCTAGCTTGTGCAGGTCGTTCGTGAGAGTCGCACCTACCCCTTTACCGCGTGGATAGCGTAAACTCACTGGACCATCCATGTACACGGCGGTGTAGAGCATGTGACGCAGTTCTTCCTCGTCTTTCGGTGCCATGACCTTCATGTTAGGGATAGCACGCATGAAGCCGATATCAAAGACCCCGTGTTGTGTCGGACCATCCTCACCTACGATCCCCGCACGATCCATCGCGAACACCACGTGCAAATTTTGTACGCAGATATCATGGATGATTTGGTCATAGGCACGCTGCATGAAGGTTGAGTAGATCGCCACCACCGGACAGATGCCCTCTACCGCCATACCACCTGCAAAGGTGACGGCGTGCTGTTCCGCGATTCCAACATCAAAGTAGCGTTCGGGAAAACGCTGTCGCAACTTCTTGAGACTCGTTCCCTCTGCCATCGCTGCTGTGATACCAACGATGTTTTTATCGTTTTCGGCGAGCGAGACAAGCGTGTTCCCAAACACATCTTGATAGGATGGGGGATCATTCGGATTCTTTTTGATCTCACCCGTTTCGTAATCGTATGCCCCTGGTCCATGCCATTTGGTTGAGTCGCCCTCAGCAACTTCCCAGCCTTTGCCCTTCTTCGTGATGACCTGCACCATGACAGGACCTTCAATCTTCTTCACATTCTCGAAGACATCAAGCATTTGTTCCATGTTGTGACCATCAAAAGGTCCGAAGAATTTGAAACCAAGTTCCTCAAAAATGGCACCCGTCTTGCTATGCAAGACGACATTTTTCATGCTCGACTCGACCCGTCCTGCCGTCTCACGTGCCAAGTCGCCAACAACAGGGAGCTTCTCTATTGATCCCTTCGCCATCTCACGTAAGCGGCGATAGCTGGGCGAGGTCTGCATCTGACGCGCTTTCAAAAGGTAGGAATGGAGCGCACCGACGTTATCAGAGATAGATTTATCGTTATCATTGATGACAATAATAAGATTTTTCTTTAAGCTTCCTGCGTTATTGATGGCTTCGAGTGCCATACCACCTGTTAACGCACCATCACCAATAATCGCGACAACCTTAAAGTCTTTCCCTTGCAGGTCACGTGCGGCGGCAATACCCAACGCGGCAGAGATAGATGTGCTTGCGTGACTAGCACCAAACACATCGTATTCGCTTTCTTCGCGACGCAGGTAGCCAGAAAGCCCACCAAATTGACGAATTGTCTTGAACCGTTCACGCCTTCCTGTCAATAATTTATGTACATACGCCTGATGGCCAATATCCCAGACAAGTTGATCTTCAGGCGTGTTAAATGCATAATGCAGAGCCATGGTTAGCTCAACCACGCCAAGATTGGGGGCCAGATGTCCACCCTTCACTGACACTTTTTCGATGATCTCGCGTCGAATCTCTGCCGCTAACTGTTCCATCTGCGGAATCGTCAGGTTCCGTAACTGCTCTGGACCATCAATACTATCGAGAATCCTCGTCAAAGGTTTCCTCCCATACTAATTCTGGTGTCCCCCTGGCACCTCTTGCCTGTTAGCAACGCGAGATACGGTAGACGCCAAGCAACATTTCTTTCTCTTATGAAGATGCACGAATACCAGAGAAAGGGTGTAATGTATTGTGCTTTCCTTGTATTATAGAGGTGTTCGTGCAACCTCGCAAATACTCTGCCCCAAAAAATTCATGCACATAGGGGCTTGACATGCCTTCAAGCCGCTTACAGAGCCAATTGAGCAGAAAAAATAGTCCCTTGACAGGAATATAGTTTCTTTCTATCATAATGAGCAAGATGAAACGGTCTGTATATGTCTTACAAACGACAAATTTCTGTCGCAGAGAGGCAGGCGTACATCGCTCTATTGTGTTTATAACCAAGAAGGAAGGTAGGACGGCATCCCTTGTAGGGGAGAGATGATAGGAGTTACGCATATGCACTCTATCACCCGCCGAATAACTCATGACAAGAAAAGATAGTGAAAAAGACTCAGAGCGTCCTCATTATTATTCACAGTTCTGGCTTGATATTGCCGCTGGACGCCGAACCATAGGCGGTCCAAAGCCAGATGAAGAGGGTGAGCTGCTCGAAGACACTCAAGAACCTATCGCATTACGCCGATCCTTTAGAAGTGAGCCTGAAGAAGACCTGGATGAGGTCGATGAGCCTATAGTGCGTGGAGAGCGTCCAGCAGCTCTTACACGTCCCGTTGCTGATGCCGTTAGCACATCATTTGATGACATTGATACGCCTGAGCCTGATGAAGTACCTCTAGCTGTCGATGACATGGACAGCCTTGCGGTAAACGATGCAGTCGAAGACGCTGATATTCCAGACGTGGACTTTGCGGCTGACGAAGACGAAGAGGACGAAGAGGATGAGGATGAAGAACCTTTTGAAGATGAGGAAGACGAAGAGGACGAAGGCTGGGTTGCTGGTCGTGGGCGCAAGAAAGTTACGCCTAAACGTGCAGTAAAGCAGCCACCACCAAAGCGTGCAAAACGCGAACCACGCCGAGGATTCTAGGGGTAGAATGTCACCATGCTAAAATGGGGCATCGCCCCATTTTAGCATGGTGACATTCTACGATAGTGTAATTTATGGATAGATGCCACGAATTTGCGTGGCTTCCGCAACGCGTGAGATGGCTAACATATTGGCTGCCAGACGCAGATTACAATGCTGCTGGTCAGCCTTCTCAGCGACAGAGGTAAAGGCACGATTCATAATGATTTCTAGCTTTTGCAGAATCTCATCGACACCCCAGAAGAAGCTTTGCAAGTCTTGTACCCACTCGAAGTAGCTCACAGTCACCCCACCAGCATTCGCCAGAATGTCGGGAATAACAAGACACTTCTGTTCAAAGAGTATTCGGTCTGCATCAGGCGTTGTCGGTCCATTAGCGGCCTCAGCAATGATACGGGCCTGAATACGTCCTGCGTTCTCGGCGGTGATCACACCTTCTGTTGCTGCTGGAATGAGAATATCACATGGTACCTCTAGCACGTCCTGTACTCGTAAGCTTTGCGATTGCGGGAAGCCTACGACAGTGCCACGCTCTTGCTTGTGACGCAACACGGCAGCTGGATCAAGACCAGACTCGTTATAGATACCGCCTCGTGTATCGCTTACAGCAACGATTTTACAACCTTCATTGTGGAAGAGACGCGCCGCGATAGCACCTGCATTGCCATAACCCTGAATACTGACGCGAGCACCCTTTAGTGGCATTCCTAGACGTTGAGCAGCTTGTCTGGTCACGAAAAGGACACCTGTCGCGGTTGCGTCATTACGACCTTCGCTTCCACCAATCGAGAGCGGTTTGCCTGTGACAACGGCGGGAACGGAGAAGCCGGAGTGCATCGAGTAAGTGTCCATCATCCAGGCCATGACTTGCGAGTTGGTATTGACATCGGGGGCGGGAATATCACTATGAGGTCCAATGATAACAGAAATTTCAGTCGTATAACGACGGGTCATACGCTCAAGTTCAGCAGGAGTCATGGTTTTAGGATCACAGATGACGCCACCTTTCGCTCCTCCGTAGGGAATACCAACAACAGCACACTTCCACGTCATCCACATAGCAAGTGCCTTGACTTCATCGAGCGTTACGTCGGGACTATAGCGAATGCCACCTTTGGCAGGGCCTCGATTCATATTATGCTGGACACGGTAGCCGGTGAAGGTTTTGACGCGCCCGTTATCGAGCCGCACTGGAAAATTGACCGCGAGTTCACGTTTTGGCTGGCGAAGAATCTCCCGCATATCTTCGGAGAGGTTCAGTTTCTCAGCCGCGAGTTCAAACTGCTGAACCGCCATGGAGTAGGGGTTCAAAGCAGCAGACGACACGTCGTTGTGCATAGCCTGCAACTGCCTTTCATATTCTATTTTTATGACAAGAAAGAGGAACACAACAATAGTGTTCCTCTTTGCATTATACCACGACTTCTCTTATGATGGCTGTGTCTCATCGAGTTTCTTGCGCAAGAGTGTCTGCACCATGTCGGCTTTTGCTTGACCGCGTGTTTGCTTCATGACTTGACCGACCAATGATTGCAGGGCGTTGGTTTTACCACTGCGGTAATCGGTTGCCGCCTTTGCGTTATTCGCAATCACCTCTCCGACGATGCGCTCAAGCGTCTCAGTATCGTTAATTGGAGGCTTGATGCCCTTCCTTGTCACGATAGCTTCTGGCGTTTCACCAGAGGTAAAGGCTTCATCCAGCACCTCTTTCGCTTGCTTGCCTGTGATGCGCTCTTTCTCAAGCAAGTCTAGCAAGTTCGCGAATGACGCAGGTGTCACGCGACAGTCCTGTATAGATACTGCGTTTACTTTGAGTAGACGTACCAGATCGCTCAACAACCAGTTACTCGCGGCTTTGGCGCGTGCCTTGATATCCTTCGCCTTTGAGACATCCAGCACCTGCTCAAGATAGTCGCCAAGTGCCTTGTCTTCCGTCAAGACATTCGCGTCTTGCTCAGATAGCCCAAAGCTTGTCGTATACCGCTTGCGGCGTGCATCCGGTAACTCTGGCAGCTGGGCGCGTATCTCTTCGACTTGTGCGCTCCGAATTAGTAGAGGCGGTAGATCTGGCTCTGGAAAGTAGCGATAGTCATGCGCTTGCTCTTTGCTGCGTTGTGAAACGGTGATGCCTCTGTTTTCGACCCAGCCACGCGTCTCTTGCACAATCGTACCACCAGAGCGAAGCAGCTCGACCTGCCGTTGAGCCTCGTATTCTATGGCGCGTTCGACGGCACGAAAGCTATTCATGTTTTTAATTTCGGTCTTGACGCCCAATTCTTTTTGTCCACGTGGACGGATTGAGACATTTGCATCACAACGCAAGCTGCCTTCTTCCAGGCGACCCGACGAGACACCAAGATAGACGAGAATTTCGCGCAACTTTTGCATGTAGAGCCGCGCCTCTTCCGCGCTACGCATGTCTGGCTCACTGACGATTTCCATCAATGGAGTGCCTGCACGATTCACGTCAATCAGGCTATAACCATTGTGATGATTCAGACGTGCTGTATCTTCTTCAAGATGCACACGTGTGATACCAATACGTTGCGTCTGTCCATGAAGCTCGACATTGAGATAGCCATTCTGACTGAGTGGAACATCATATTGCGAGATTTGGTAGCCCTTCATCAGGTCGGGATAAGGATAATTCTTGCGATCAAATTTAGAATATTCTGGAATGGCACAGTTGAGTGCTAATGCTGTCATAATCGTGTAGCGCACGGCTTCCTCATTAATGACAGGCATCACTCCTGGCATCCCCATACAGATGGGGCATACATGCGTATTGGGTGCCTCATTCGCATAGCCTGTGCTGCATGTACAGAACATCTTGCTCTTCGTCAAAAGTTGAGAGTGAACCTCAAGACCAATTACCAGTTCAAAGTCAGTATCTACAGGTGTGTGTGTTGTCGTCGTCAT
>CAXTWV010000004.1:0-13023 GCA_964248005.1 uncultured Ktedonobacteraceae bacterium
CCTTGAAGATACGCATAGAGTTGTACCATTGTTTCTAAGGATGAACACGTTTCGCGCAGAGTTAGTAGAGCAATAGAAGTATGGCATAAGTCACATGATAACAACATATCGTTGTTATCATGTGACTTATCATCTTTGCGAAAAACTTTGTTTATTGCTCATGTGTGGAAGAAAGCAAGAAACGTAGGTTTTGCTCTATCCATTGAGCAAATATGGGGACGGTGATGCTATAGGTAGGCTGGTTGAAGGACACAATATCACGCATCTGCAATTTTTCTAATGCGCGAAATGCATTCTGAGAGTTTAATTCACCAAGCTGTACGATGGAGTCAAGTTCAATATCCTTATGAGCGTGGAGGATGAGTAAACAACTCCGTTGATCCGCATCGCAGCGGTCCCACAAATCCCAGAAATAGCCCGTCCAACTCTCAAATACCTCTTTTATGGCGTGTGTAACATCCTCTATAGTCGCTACATCGCGTGAGGCATAATTGAGATCTTCAATAATTTGTTTACACACTGCCTGGATCAGAAACGGGTGAGCATGTGTGACCCGCAGAATCTCTTGCGTAACCTCTTCATGAAAGACGTTTGGAACAGGATTGACGATCAGACCATATGCGTCTTTGTCGCGCAAGAAACTGACCTTAATTCGCTCGACATTGACGAAATATCCGGCCCAACTTCTTCCCATATCACCAACCATCTTGGCCCCACTGAAGAGGATTGCCAGGCGCGAACTATTTTGAATAATGCTGCGGAAGAGGTCAAAAAGCAGTTTGAGGTTGATACTTCCCCTCACCTCTGCATCTTCGAGTTTCTCAAATTCATCAAACGCAAGAATAACGAGGCGATCAGACTGTGCAAGAAGCTGCTCAACCTCTCGTAGCCATTGCTCAAAGAGCGCATAGACGGCAAGGTCGTCCCGTTGTTGCGCCTCGTCGAGTTGACTTCGCTCTAGCCTCTGGAGCAACAAACCTCTCTCTTGAAATTGTTTCTCTATTCCGTCAGCGATAGCTGAGAAGAAAGCTGCGGTAGATGCTAGTATTCCTGGTGCTTGCAGATCATAGAAAACGGGGAGATAGCGTGGTCCCAGGAGGACGGGAAGTTGTTTAATAATACTGCTTTTCCCCATTCTCCGTTCACCTGTGAGCAGAAACGTGGGACGGTATTTTTTTTGTAGTGCCTGCCCTAATTTCTGGATGATATCGTCGCGCCCAACAAAAAGAGAATCGCGTAATTCTAGTGGATTCCCTGGCGCATAAGGATTTTCGATGTATAAATTACCTGCTACACTTTCCAACGTGTCTTTTCCCTGATTCGCCAGCATTTTCCATTGATTGACAACAGATGCTAAATGCGTGTCGAGACTTGGATTGTTAAACGCGCTATGTGTCTGTGTCTGCTTCAAATCATCCGTCATTCGTTCGAGTGCCGCTTGTCGGTCCTGTTTATTCGTCTGTGAGATGTAGCTGGCGGCCTCCCGACTCGCGTCTTCTAACCGGCGAAATACTCTTTCAGCGTCAGCATTTAAGCCCCTCACCTCTTGTGGGAGCAAGAGGGAAAGTTGTTGGTGTGCTCCACTTATATCACGCAATCCAACACGTTGCTGTAAATCGCGCAGTGCTAACTCGTATGTTGTTGTCTGAGCCGCCTTACGCTGTTGTGGTCGGTCCCGTAAAATATAGTGAATTTCTGACAGTGTCTCGTTGAGGTTTTGTTCTGCCGCAATTAACAACATTGGTTTGAGATAGGGTAGTGGCAGAAAAACACATTCATCCCAATGCAGCGACGAACTTTTTAGATAATAGAGGGCGTTGTGATTTGCCCTCTTGCTCGCAAGATACGCCTGGATCGTTGAATAGGCACTAACTGGATAGAGCGGCAAGCGATAGTAACAGAGCAAATAGAATAAGAGAAAAGCAGTACCGGAAATGACTTCTTCCTGTACACCAACTCCTACACCTATGGGGAACGTGTAGTGCGATACACCCGCGTCACCAACTGGAATACCAAGTGTCAACCCAAAAGCTGCTGCAACTGCGATACTGACTCTGATACCAGCCGAAATCGCGTCTTTTCTCTGTGTAGAAAGGCGTCTAAGAATCCATCCCAGGAGAGATGTGATCAGGACAGCCGTTATGCCACCAAGAGTAAGTCCCACCGCGCTACCGAGAAAATTGTCTGAGGCACCTTGAAGCGCAGGGTAGATAGTACCTAACGTGAAGCCTGCCCAGTAGCCTCCGAGTATTCCTGCCAAACCACCAATGACTAATCCAACTCCAACACCGAGAAAGCTCGCTATCGTGACGTTCTCTATACCACCATGCTTTATAGCATTCGCACTATTGAAGGTTATCCCCATAATCAAACCAAAGGCGATGCCAAACACGATGCCTACAAAAACGTCGTCTCCCGTGTGTACAATGATACCATTCGCGAGACTTAATGCAAAAGCAGCAGCGATACCAAGACGTAAGTTAAACACGCTACCAATCAGCCCTGCAATGAGGCAACTTAGTAATGCAGCCCATGTAGCCTCAAACAAAAACCAGCCATCACCTGTTTGAAAGGGTAACAGTCCTGTAATACCGTAATCTGGATAGAACGCAGGATGAATGCTATAGGCAATGATACGAATAAGTAATACAAGCGGGTATGAATAGAGAAATAGCAGGGGGATGAGTCGTAGGATCACAATAAGACGCTTCGTGAAGCTCTGTATCTCAAATTCTTGCCGAAATTGGGCCGGACGAAAGAAGCAAGATTGTAACCAGAGATACGGCTCATCAATAAAAAGTTGTCGCATTCCTATTTAACGCCTCGCCTATTCCGTTACTGCTTCGTAGAGCATGGCAAATTGTTCTTCAAAATGGAGTCTATAGTTCGGGTCTTTCCTTGCTTGCTCGCCATCTTCTACGAGAATTTTTCCTGCTAGTTGTAGGCGAAGTGGCATCCATACCTTTTCATGCTCTTCTGCTTTCCCGTATTTCCAAAGGTAGTCACGCTCTTGTGGACTAAAGTTCGCTAACGAACCTTTCTCCTGGATAAACCGCTCCGTCTCCGAATAGTCAAAGGGCTTGAGCAAAACACGCTCAAATATATTGAAAAAGGGGCTACCTTGTGCCTGTTTACTTACAACGAGATGAAGCGGATTCTTACTGGCAATGATGAGCACCAAGTCAGTTGTGTGGCACATAGCTCGCAGACCCTCAAAAAAGTCCAGCGAAAATTCTGCGTTCCCGCTAAAGCGTTCAAATTCATCAATGCAGAGAACAGGAATCTGCTTCCTCGCGACCAATTCCTGTAATCCTCTGTCAAGACTTACTAGCCCCTGATTCTTCTCAGGCAGAGGCAAGCCCAGTCTACTTAATGCCTCTTCAACAAAGCCGTTTACCGTCTTACAAGATGCAGACATCCCATCTAAATACCCAATGCAAAAACGTGAACCTAAGCGTTCAGGAGCAACCATACGAAAATAGCGAATGAGCCACGTTTTGCCAATACGCCTGGGGCCGGTAATCGAGGTCGAAGCCTTACGCATGGTACGCGAAAAAAGGGTTTCACTTTCCCTTTTACGCCCATACATCTCTTCTGCTATTGGTAGTGGCTCATTAAATAAAAAAATAGGCAACTCTAGCGCATCATATTCATCATTCTCTCGGACGAGTCCTAGTTCGCGCTCGCTCTTGTCCAACAGCTTGCAGAGTTTAGCTCGATAGTATTGGCCTGGAAAGGTAACACCATTTTCCCATCTGCTCACATTCACGCTTGTTGAGCCAATCATCTCAGCGACTTGTGCCTGTGTCAACTGCTTATACTCTCGCGCAAATCGTAGCAAGTTATTATGTTTTCCCATATTACAAGCTCCATCAGCAGTGTTCTCACAAATGATAAGCCCTATGATAACAATGATATTTTAACATTTCATTACTCGAATGTACACTGTATATAGGCATGTACAGTCAAACAGGCATTATATGTATGAGAGAAATTATCTTGAATAGTCGGAGAGGCACTGTAGCGAAAAAATATCGGACCATAGAAAAAACAGAACCGTTCAAACTCCCGACGAAGCCGGGAGTGTTAGAATGGTTCTATTTTTCCTGTGGCCCTCTGGCTGCGCTCGGCTTTTTTGTTGGAGGTGTGCTCGGTTTCCTCTATATTCTACTTGGTATTGCTTGCCTGTATCTGTTAGTGAGTATCTTCAAAAGATAACTCCGTTTTTCAATGATATGAATGTATTAATAGGGATACATCAATTGTAGGGACCGATTTATCACGTCCTCGTCGGCATGTAAATAGCCACGAGGACGTGATAAATCGGTCCCTACCGAAATCATTGACATATAGAACAAAAGTTCAGTATACTGTACTCATGCTAGTACAAACATTGCCAGATACTCTAACAAAGCTTGCCCAACTGGGTGATGCGACAACTTATGAACCTGCGGGTGATACACCACAACAGGAACGTCGTCATGCTCAATACCAATCACGGAGCCTCTCGGAGTGCATCACGAACGTCTCGACGCCACGAGGCTCGCTTCCAATTTTGAAGACCATGGTGACAACGGCTTGCGAACGTAACTGTCACTACTGCCCTTTCCGCGCCGGACGCAGCAAAATGAAACGTATGACGTTTTCCCCTGATGAACTGGCAAGTGGTTTGGACACGCTGCAACGTGCGGGTCAAGTGCAAGGCATGTTCTTGTCGTCCGGCATAATCAAAGGCAGCATCACTACACAAGATAAAATCATCGCAACGGCAGAGATTGTACGGAAACGTTACAACTATCGAGGCTATCTGCATCTCAAGGTCATGCCCGGTGTACAATACGACCAACTCTACCGCTTAATGCAGTTGGCGGATCGTGTGTCGGTGAACCTGGAAGGACCAAACCAGGAACGCTTAGATGCGCTTGCCCCTAAGAAGGACTTCAAACGCGAGTTATTGACGATGCTACAATGGGCCGAAGTGATACGCCGTGAACATCCCTATGAGAAACTCGCGGGAACCGTTACCCAATTTGTTGTAGGAGCCGTTGGTGATACCGACCATGAGCTACTGTCGATGAGTAACATGCTCTACCACAAAGCAAGCTTGACGCGTGCCTACTACTCCGGCTTCCACCCCATCGAGCAAACGCCCTTTGAAAATCTCACTCCAACAGACCCACTACGTGAACATCGTCTCTATCAGGCCAGCTTTTTGCTCCGTGACTACGGTTGGAAGGTGGAAGACCTCCCCTTCCTGACTGATGGCAACATGCAACTCGACATGGACCCGAAACGCGCATGGGCCGAACGATATCTACGGGAAGTTCCCATCGAAATTATGACCGCTAGTCGTGAGCAACTCCTGCGGATTCCTGGTATCGGCCTAAAGAGTGCTGATGCGATACTGCATGCACGTCGGCAAGGACGCATCACGGACCTCTCCCAATTACGGCAACTACGTATTCGTACACCAGAGCAGGCCGCACCTTATATTTTGTTGGATGGACGGAGCGCAGTAAGACAGATGAGCTTGTTCTAAATATTCCGCTACATTTACATCTCCTTCGCAGTCTCCTATCAGAATATGCTACTCTATACACAGAACATATTTACGATAGGAGATTTTTTCATGGTTCTTGACTTTGAAGCGTTCCGTTCAGGCAAAGCTAGCTACGCGGACGTTACACGCGATGTCACCCACACCGACCTGTACAAGGCCACTGACGATCTTTTTGATACAATCGAATCCATCGTCACAGGTGTAACGGATATGGGTGCCACGTTTGTACCCCATGACCCTGAGTTGAAAGACCCAAACGAAGAAGCATACACCTTAGGTCATGTCATCGTTCACCTAACTGCGACGCTTGAAGAGGCATCTTCAGTTGGCTCCGTCTTGGCGCGTGGTATTGCCTTCGAGGGTCGGTTACGCAACGAGGTTCCCTGGCAAACTATCCATACCGCGCAACAGGTTCATGCACGTCTACGAGAAAGTCGTCGTATGTGTAAAGCGTATCTCGATGCATGGCCTGACGCGCCTCATCTCGATGTAACGATTATGCGTATTCCTAGCTTTGGTCCCATGAACGCGGTTGGTATGCATGCGTTAGGCATTTTGCATGGTGGAGGACACATTGAGCAGTTGCGAGAAATTATGCGTCAATCGCAAGATCGAGTATAGGAATTAGGCATCTTTATGTCTTTACAACAGAGCTATGATGCGGTTGTGATCGGCTCAGGACCTAATGGTCTTGCAGCCGCCATCACACTTGCTCAAGCTGGCAAATCGGTTGTCGTCTTCGAGGCCAAAGATACAATAGGTGGTGGGTCGCGTACCAAGGAATTGACGCTTCCAGGTTTTAAGCACGATATTTGTTCAGCCATTCATCCACTTGGACTGGCGTCGCCCTTTTTTCGTAGCTTACCATTGGAGCAGTACGGGTTGGAATGGATTCAACCCCCTGCCGCACTTGCTCATCCACTTGATGACGGAACAGCTATGCTGTTGGAGCGTTCCATAGAGGCTACAACTGAGACGCTCGGTTGTGACGCCTCTGCTTATAGCCATTTAATGACGCCACTTGTTGCGCACTGGCAAACACTCGCGGACACATTACTTGGGCCGCTGCGCCCTCAGATGTTTCTGCATCCTTTCTTGCTTGCACCTTTTGGCCTGAATGCTATTCGTTCCGCCGAAAGTCTCGCAAAACAACTGTTTAGAGGAGAGCGTGCGCGTGCTATCTTCGCGGGTATGGCGGCGCACTCATTCTTGCCACTTGAACATAGCTTGAGTGCCGCTTTTGGGATTATGCTCGCGCTCTTTGGGCATGGGGTTGGTTGGCCTATTCCTCGCGGTGGCTCACAAGCTATTGTCGATGCGCTGGCTGCCTATCTGCGTTCACTCGGTGGAGAGATTGTGACAGGCGTCGAAGTCACCTCAATTGAGATGCTTCCTACCTCACGTGCTCTTTTGTTTGATGTGACGCCGCGTCAGCTCTTGCGTATTGCTGGCAATCAGCTTCCTCAAGGCTATCAACACAGCTTAGAACGCTATCGTTATGGACCTGGTGTGTTCAAAATTGACTACGCGCTTGACGGACCGATTCCGTGGAAAGCCGAGGAATGCTTACGTGCTGGAACTGTGCATCTTGGGGGAACGCTCTCAGAGGTGATGCTTTCTGAGCGACAGATAAGCAAGGGTATACCAGCCGAAAAGCCGTTTGTGTTGCTTGCTCAACAAAGCCTGTTCGACACGACACGCGCACCCGCTGGGAAGCACACGGTGTGGGCATACAGCCACATCCCAAACGGCTCGACCTTCGACATGACAGAGCGCATCGACACACAAATAGAACGCTTTGCCCCAGGCTTTCAAGACCGCATTCTCGCGAAAAACGTCATTCCTCCCGATGCATTAGAAGCATATAACGCGAACTACATCGGTGGCGATATCAACGGTGGAGTCGCCGACTTGTTGCAATTCTTCACGCGTCCAACGATTCGTCTCAATCCTTATACAACGCCGAACAAGCGTATCTACATCTGCTCATCATCAACTCCACCTAGTGGTGGTGTACATGGCATGTGTGGCTACTATGCCGCCAAAGCCGCGTTACAACGAGCATTCTGAAATAGAAAAGATGGTGAAACGGGTCATGATGCTAGCATCATGACCCGTTTCACCATCTTTTCTATGAAAGATTTATCTTGAAAGTTTCCATGCGAGATGCGTCAGTGTGCGTACTCCAACGCCAGTTGCCCCTTTTTCCTGATAGGACTTCTTACTGTCGAGATAGCTTGTGCCTGCGATATCGAGGTGTGCCCACTTCGCGTCACCAACGAACTGTTCCAGGATTTTCGCTGCCGAAATCGAGCCTGCGGCCCGTCCACCTGTCTGCTTGATATCGGCGATGTCGCTCTTAATAGCTTCACCGTATTCTTCGTCCATTGGCAGAGGCCAGAACTTTTCACCTGCGACGCGACCAGCAGCAACAATATCATGAGTCAATTGCTCATCATTGCTGAACACGCCCGTCGTGATATTACCCAACGCAACCACAATAGCCCCTGTCAACGTGGCGAGATCGACAATAGGCGAGAGACCTTCCTTGACGGCATAAGAAAGCGCATCGGCTAAAATCAAACGTCCCTCAGCATCTGTATTGACAATCTCAATCGTTTTGCCATTTGAGATGCGTAGAATGTCACCGGGACGATACGCTGTTCCACTCGGCATGTTTTCACAGGTTGGTACAAGTGCTGTCACATTGATGCTCGGCTTCAACGTTGCGATGGCCTGCATTGCTCCAAGCACAGCGGCGGCCCCGCCCATATCGCCTTTCATCTCGTCCATGCCTGCGGCTGGCTTGATTGAGATGCCACCCGTATCAAAGGTGATACCTTTACCAACAAGTGCCATACCTTTCTCCGTCGCCTCGCCACCACGATAGCGTAGCACAATAAATTGCGGAGGCTCAGCACTGCCCTGAGTGACACCCAGCAGACCGCCCATACCCAATTCTGTAATCTTGGTCTTGTCAAATACTTCATACTCCAGACCAACCTGTTTCGCCATACTGACCGCACGATTGGCAAGTTCAGTGGGCGTGAGCACATTTGGTGGCTCATTCACCAGATTGCGGGCAAAGTTCGTCGCTTCTGCCAGTGCTTGCCCCTCTTTAATTGCGTGTTCGATGCTTGCCGTATCGGTGCTACTCTCGGTCAACACGCTGATCTGTGAAACATTCTTCCCGTTGCTTGCCTGTTCAGAATGTTTGTACATGCTAAACGTATAGAGTCCGAGCAATGCTCCCTCTACCTCGGCCTGCACATCGTCTTGTGTGTTTTGCCATTGCAGGGCAAGCGTGATGGTATGTGCTCCAGTATTTTGTGCGTGACGCGCCGCGATAGCACTCGCACGGCGAAGTGATTGCGAGGTGATTTTGTCTTGTGCTCCTAAACCAACAACAATCACACGTTTCGTGGCGAGGCGACCCATTGGATGAATCGTCAGTAGTTCACCGAGTCCACCCTTGAATTCTTCGTTCGTACACACCTCGCTCACGAGACCATTCAAGAGTGTATCTATCTTGCTACTAGTTGCCGATAGTTGTACGCCATGTTCATCTTTGCCTGTTTTGCGTGCCGCCGATACAATCAACACATCGGTTGATACATCTTGTACCGTTTGTGTTATTGCTGAAATGTTCATCTACAAAATCTCCTAACTCTATGTTTTCCAATTCATTTGTCAATGCAAGGGCGCCCGCAAGGGGCGTCCCCTTGCGGGCGCCCTTGCATTGATACGCGATAAATCGGTCCCTACGAAGTCGGTCACTTAAAAGGTAATAGAATACCATTATCACGGATGAGTGCAAACAAATAGGTCACTATCATTAGAACTACTTTGCAGGTAGCAAGCGAGCTACTAACTCCAAAAGTTGGCGGGGCTTGAATGGCTTTGTCAAATATTCGGTGCAACCAATACGCTTTGCCGCCTCACCTTCGTCACTTAATGCATAGGCAGTAACGGCGACAATAGGCACATTGGCGAGGTGTGGACGTGCGCGAATCAATTGTGTTGTCCGATAGCCGTCTAGCACAGGCATCGAGAGGTCTGTCAGGATCAGGTCTACCTGTTCGCGGTCAAGCACGTCAAGAGCTTCTTGACCATTGGTAGCAGAAATACAGCGATACCCACGCGTTGACAGGACGCGTTCAATAAGAATACGATTTGATGCCTCATTCTCAACAATGAGGATTGCAGGACTGTTCATATGTTCCCCTCTATGTATTAGGCGAGGCGGCGATAGGCAACGTCAACGAAAATGTTGAACCTTGACCCATGATGCTTTCTACCGCGATTTCGCCTCCCTGTAATTCAACGAGTCTTTTGGCAATTGTAAGTCCCAGACCAGTACCTCCAAAGCGCCGCGTAGTACTTCCATCTGCTTGACGGAATGCTTCAAAGATAATGCCGAGTGCGGCAGGTGAGATACCAATGCCTGTATCTTGTACGGCTATACGTACCATATGTACATCATGCAGAGGCGTGCAATGAATTGTAACCCCTCCTTGCTCTGTAAATTTCAGTGCGTTAGAGACTAGATTGGTGATAACCTGTCGTAAACGATAGCTGTCCGCGCGTACCAGAGGCATATTCTCTTCTATATTCAATGTGAGATAGAGTTTCTTTTCATCCGCCATCAACTTTAATTGACTGATAATGTCTCGTATACTCGCGGCAAGTTCGATTGGCTCCGGTGTTACTTCGATCTTATCCGCTTCAATTTTTGAGAGGTCGAGCATCTCATCCACGAGATGTGAAAGGTCTTCGGCACGTCTCACGATGAAGCGAATATCTTCCTCCTGCTGGGGTGTCAGATCGCCCTCGACGAAGCCATCGACAACCATCGACCCATACCCGATGATGCTATGTAACGGCGAACGTAGTTCATGCGTGACCGTGGCTAAAAACTGTGATTTCAATGCATTCGCACGTTCAAGGGCCGCATTCTTATCTTTTACTTCTGCGAACAATAATGCATTCTGAATCGCCATCGACGCTTGAATCGCAGCTGTGCTCAGGAGGAAGGTGTCACGCTTGCTTACCTGATACGGCTTATCGAAGTAAAGCATGAATGCTCCAATGGCTTGATCTTGTAGCAAAAGTGGGACTGCGATGACTGCATGATAGCCAGCATCAAGTGCCATACGCGCCCACCCATCGTGCTCCTGTACGCCTGATACAATGTCTTCATCATACGCAATCTTTTGTTTTGTGATAACCATACGCGCCAGCGTCATATCCAGATCGCGCAGTGCAAGCCGTGGGATACGTGGACGACGTATTCCGTAGGTTCCCTGTGCGGGTTGAGGCGTGCGTACAGCTTTTCTCTTACCACTGATATTGGGCAACGCGACCATTTTCGTTGTAACTGCCATTGTTACATCGCCATCAGGGTCAGCGTGAACCGTGATTGCCCCCTTTTCCTGTAGTGTGGACAGCTCAGATGTACGAGTAGATGCGCGGATAGGAGGAATTGTGCCTGTTATCCCTGTTTCAGACCATTGCGCAACCGCCCATGGCGAAAGCATTTCACGTCCGTAAAGAAGCATCGAAACGTGTTTTGCCTGCATGATATGTCCAAGACGTGCTACTGTTTCTCCCAGAAGCTGTTCCAAATTGACTGTCGAGATCAAGACATCACTCATCACAAGGACATTGCCCATCTGCTCTATCATCGCCTGACTTTCGCTCTCTAAAGAATCGGAGAGCAGATCAAACGAGTGCGAAAGCATTTCTAACTCGTCTTGTGCAGGCAAGATAACACCTGCATTCTCAATGACTTGTGTTCGCACCTGTGCTTGTAACTTGCGTAGAGGACGAATAAAAAATAGCTGTGTTATATAGGTGTAAAGAAAAATTCCAAGCGCAAGAGTACATATTGTCACACCAAGCAAGAGGAGTAGGACATGTTGATTAGACAAGTTAATCGAAATTGGGGGTTCAATATCAAGGAGCAGGAGTTGTGACGAAGAAGCTATTTGATACTCAGGTGTCAATACACTTCCTGCCGTAATATAATGTTGTGTTCCATCGCTTATAGTACTTTGCTGTATCTGGCATACGGCTCCATTGGACGAAGAAAGTTGAGTAGGAACAAGCGTGTTGAATGTTGTTTCCGCGTTGCCCTGTATTTGACTAGATAGACAAAGGAGAATATTTCCATGTGATTGTGTTGCTACCGTTTGCGCAAGGATATCATCAATTGGCTGCGCGACTAATAAAACGCCGATTGTGGCGTGCTTTACGGAAAAAATGGGAAGCGCGATACGCAAGACCCACGTACTCTTTTGTGCTGGTACAAGACTAAATGTCTCTGTTTGTAGTGATGTTGCAATAGTACCTTGCGCGGCTTGATCTACAAGTGCGATGGCGTTGACGGGTAACTGATTCGTATGCTTGTTATCCTCTACCTGTGCAAGCAATGTGTGGTTTGGTGAGACGACATCTACAGCAGATAACGAGAAATGATACTGTGCAGAGGACGAAATTCCCTTGAGATACGTCCCCGTGACATGTCCTACAGTGGTGGAAGAGACAATACCTGAATCGGTGGCAACCGCTTGCAGGGCATGCATCAATGATGCGTTGCTCGTCGTGTACGCTTGTTTAGCAAAAGCGAGATGAGCCTGTGCGTTGTTCCTGGCTTCGCGTTCGGCATACAATGTTAGTACGCCCCATGTTGCGACCATGAAGAGAAGCAGGCAAAGTAAGAGAACAAGTGCTGCACTGGCTGTAAGTTTTCCCCCTAATGACCGCATTGAAAATTGCATGCGACCCTTTCTCGCTTGTCTTGTGAAGTGTAAGGGAGAAACGGGGTGCCAGCTCGTTCCTCCCTTACTACGCATATAGTAATGCGCGACTCTGGGCGGTGCGCGTGCGACCTCTATGGGGAAAAGATTGCACGAATGAAGTAAATATATGTTACAAGCTGCTCGTCGAGGTGGGTTGCCTGCTCACATACATTCCGCCTTCCGTCCTAAGCCTATGTATTATAACGCATGAATAGTAGATTTGTTATCAGTTTTACTACCAATTTTTCTACCTTGAAGAAATCGGTACAGGTTATGTTCTGCGTATCCCCATAAAATCTATGTGACCACTTTTGAGAAGGCGTACCAGCACCTGAGCCACCTCTCCTTCAGTACGATGAAGCAAGCGCATCACATCATCAATCGTGCGTTGACCGTCCAATAAGATCAGGACAATACGGTCCCGTCTTTCCATTTGTGTCAGTGCTGACGCTGCAACGGCTGTTGCACGCGCTTGAAAGATAGCATGAACACTTATCTTAGTTATCTCATCGGTGTGAACCGCCGTATGAGAAAATGGACGACCATTTGTAACACCTGTAACAGACGTTTGTGCTGTTGTTACCATTGTATAATCCTCCAAAACACATACACCCCACAACACGAGTGGTTACAAAACGAGGCTCCTTTATACTATACAAATTT
>CAXTWV010000004.1:13123-28808 GCA_964248005.1 uncultured Ktedonobacteraceae bacterium
TCCATACAATGGGACCAATCACATGCTGTGTACTCACTAATTTCGCCGTATTATGCTGTGTATCAACAAGATACACGCCCGGCGTTCCGTCCTGGGTTGCTATAATTGCTGTATGTGGCGATGTTGTAGACCATATAAACGTGGATGCCGAGCCTATTCCTGAAAGCTGTGTCTGGTCATTTTGCATATCGGCAACAAAGCTGTGTGTGCCAACGCTGTACAGGAGGCGTTGTCCATCACTAGACCACGTTGGTACTGGCGTACTACGTACTGCGTGTGCTACCACTGTGTTAACGCCAGTAGTTGTATCCACACTATGGAGTGTACCAACGCCGGAAGCGAATGAATCGAAGTAAGTAATATGCTTGCTGTCTAGTGCCCATTGAGCTGCACCGAGTTGACTACCATTTGCCACTACACGAACCGCACCTGTCAGAGTAAGTGCGAGGAGGGTATCGGTATTTGCTGTAAGCGTGCGGCTAAGGAGCCAACCTCCTGCACCATATTCACCATAACGACTATATATGGCTTGAGTATAGTCACCACTGCTAAGCATTTGGGTACCGTTATCACCAGTCCCAACATGCCGTAACCATATACTATGTATATGATCTTGTGTCCCTATGCTCCAGGTGATAATAGAGGCATTATTCAGCGTCCAATCAAGCGTAAGCAGCGTGTCATGCGGATTTTGTGGAGTGGCAATCATTGGCGCGACTGTCAAGACTTCCCGTGTCAACACATTGTAGTCAAGAACGCTCATGATACCGCTGTGTGTGAAACCAAACGCGAAGCGTACTCCATTTGGAGACCATACAAGATGAGAAATAGAACCTGCACTCGAAAGCGCAACAGTTTGTATTTGATTTGTACTCGTCGAATAGGTGTATATCGTAGATGTGGCGGTTGTAGCAGCAACAAACGCAAGTGTATGACCGTCAGGAGACCAGGATAGACTGTCTAAGATAGATTGACCTGGAGGTGTATTCCAGGAAGTTGCCGACGCGTTCGGTAGCAGGAGTTGCTTGATAACAGTATCACTCTGTCCATCAGAACGGATCGTGTGGACATAACCCTGTTTCATGTCAACATACGCAAGAAGATTACCTGCGACATGACCTGTAGGTGCGGGATTGACAACCCAGTGCTGTGCTACAGCGACGGTTGCAGGCGTTAAACGAACAGCTTGCACGCTACCATCTTCTGGTGTACTCCATAGACTGCCATCACGTAAGAAGACAAAACGCATTCCTGCTGGTAGTGGTCCGCCTTGGTGAAGCGATTGCGGAGGTGTGATATCGTGGAGATCGCTAGCTGTCTTTCCCTGCTCTTGCCAGAGGTTCCAGCCGATAAAGCTGCCCATCCCAAGCGTTAGTAAAAGACATGCAGCTATCGCTATTTGCATAAAGCGTTGCATGTACATATTTCGACGTTGTGGAGTGCGAATACGCGCTTTTGTTTCCTGCTCGGAAAGAGGAGGTGACTGCACCTTTGTTGGTAATGCGACCAAACGTGGGCGGCTCGTATCATCGGAGCGTACCCGTTTTTGAGGGAGGGTCTGCTGATTTCTTATATCACTTGCTGCCGCACTACCACTTGCAATCCGCTCTGCTGATATATCCTCCATGAGTTCAAGATACTCTTTTGAAGAAAATATTCTTTCACGCAGAGCTACACTGGGGCTTACGAGCGGTTGTTTTGCCAACAACGTATCGAAGCGACGGAAATCCGCTAGAACAGCATTGCACGCCGCACATGTTTGTAAATGGAGCGCAACGGTTGCCTGTTCTTCCTGAGTCAAAGCATTGTCAAGGTATGCGCTTAACAGATCCTCGACATGCTCAGTACTCATTGGGTGCCTCCTCCCTGTTCAAGGGACTTATAATGTTCTCGAAACGACTGTCGTGCGCGAGAGAGATACATCTTGACACCGCTCTCGGCAATGTTCAATGTGCGGGCAATCTCGTTGTACGAGAAACCCTCTTGTGTGTACAAAAGCAACGCTGAACGATATTGTTGAGGCATACGTCGCAGGGCGGCACGCACTAACTCTGTTGTGCCGTATATCTCTTGCGGGTCCGCACTCTCAACATCAGCAGGTTCATGGTCCAGGTCTTGCCAGGGCAACCACGCAATCAACTTGCGGCGGCGTAACGCATCATACGCTGTATTTGTTGCGATACGATACAACCACGCCGAAAGCTTGAGGCTTCCGTCCATTTTAGGAAGTGCCTTGAACGCTTTTAGAAACGTGTCCTGGGTAAGATCGTCTGCCTGCTCACGATCCCCTACTAAATGATACACATAGTTATAAATAGGTGTTTTGTATTCATCATAAATCTGGTCAAACGACCAAGAAGTTTCTTTCATTTCCACCTGGGCCATGCGCTACAATCCCTTCGATGGCTACAATTATTCTCTTGTCCGTTCCAAAGCAAGAAATTGTAACACATCTCCAAAATTGTACAGATGTGTATTCCATCTGCCAATGTGGAAAAGGCTTTTCAACCTTCTGTGTAGTGGAACGGACAACCGACGCTACGAGTAACATACCTGAATGGTCATATATACTTGCACTCGCGTTAGGTATCGACTATCATGTTAGCATACTCTGGTGGAAGTTAAGCTATATACAGCCCTTCTGTTAGTACTATTGGGGGGACACGCTCGCTCAAAGGCGTCTGCTCGTTGTAACAGGTTCCTTTTTTGTAAATATAATGGAAGCAGAAACAAAGAAATATGTGCGTGCTATAGTGGATAAAAACCAACAACTCACTCAGACAGAGAGACGGACCGTGTGGTGGGAAGAAACCGATGCTCAGGCATTTGTCTGTTTGCTCGATCAGTCACTTCTACCACAAGAAGTGGTTACACTCAGGCTTACGCATGAAGAGCAGGTCGCTTCTGCCATCACAACACTCAAGGTGCGTGGCGCACCTGCTATTGGTGTAACAGCAGCATTTGGTATGGCTCTCGCGCTCTCCCGTCTTCTACAAGGGCAAGGCGCGAATGTGACGATTGAACAAGCACGCGCTCATCTACAGGCAGTTGGACAACTTCTTCGTAGCACGCGTCCAACAGCTGTGAATCTAGCGTGGGCCGTGGAACGTCTATTGCGTTGTGCATCCCTTGAAGCAAGGAGTGTACAAGATATGTACCAACATCTACGCAATGAAGCCCTTTTGATTGCTGCTGAAGATATTGCCTCGTGTATACAAATGGGTCACTATGGCGCAAGCTTGATAGCTGATGGTGATGTATTACTGACACATTGTAACGCTGGTGCGCTTGCTACCGCAGGAATCGGAACCGCTCTTGCGCCAATTTACACGGCATATAAAGCGGGCAAGCAGGTACATGTGTTTGTTGACGAAACGCGCCCTGTGTTACAAGGTGCTCGCTTGACTGCCTGGGAACTACAGCAAGAAGGTGTTCCTCTGACACTGATCACTGACAGTATGGCTGGACACTTCATGCATCATGGAGGTATCAAGGCTGTGTTCGTCGGTGCTGATCGTATTGCGGCGAATGGCGATGTTGCGAACAAAATTGGCACTTATAGTGTCGCGGTGTTAGCTCGTGCTCATGCTATTCCGTTCTACGTGGTTGCTCCATGTTCAACGATAGACCTCTCGCTTGCTTCTGGCGAAGCTATTCCCATCGAGCAACGCAATGCGGAGGAAGTAATAACTATACGTGGCATGGTCATTGCGCCAACAGGCGTTTCCGTCGCGAATCCGGCCTTTGATGTTACACCTCATGAGTATGTAACTGCCATTATCACGGAGCGAGGCATTGCTCGCTCACCATATCACGAGATACTCCGTCGTATGTGTGCAATGAATGATGAGGAGCAGGGCAACCATGTTGGAAAGGGGCACGAGTAATGGGTACAGAGGCGCGCGAAGAAACAATACACGCTGCCGCTCAGTATGCCGAAAAGACGCTAGGTAGTGAGGGCTTTCGCTACGTAAGTATTGTCGTGGCGAACTGTAAAATGCTTGCTTTACAGTGTGAAGCACAGGATGAGAGTGATACAGCAACAGTGGATATGGATGCACTAGTTCTTGCAGCCTATTTGCATGACATTTCAACAGCTTCACAAGGCTTTCAGCAACATCAAATTGCTTCCGCGCGGATGGCCGTTGAGTTTTTGCAAGCGCGGCAGGTAGTACCAGAACTTGTGCAAAAAGTGGAGCAGGCAATCCTGACGCACATGACGCCTCGTGCTGCTGAGCAGAGTAATATATCCTCGCTTGAGGGCTGTATTCTGTATGATGCTGATAAACTGGGACGACTAAGCGGTTTAGCCGTTGTTACGTCATTAATCGAGCTTGGTGCGCGTTATACAAATAAGGCTGTGACAGGAGATATGCTGGTTGCGATGTTGCGTCATATCGAAGAACGCTTTATTGACCTGTACCAATCCTTAAACACAGAACCTGCCCGTGCCATGGCAAAAGAAAAATTTAACAGTACTCTTGCGTTTCTTGATGGAGTAATCGAGCATCTCAGCGATGCTACTCCTGTCTAATGCTCTATTTTCGTACAGATGGAGGGCTATTCGTGCCTATTCTTGTTGTTGGGTCCGTTGCTTTTGACAGTGTAGAAACACCTTTTGCGAAGGTCGATCATGTGCTTGGCGGTGCTGCCTCGTTTTTTTCAACTGCCGCCTCACTCTATGACTCGGTGAACCTTGTCGCGGTTGTGGGTACCGATTTTCCACAGCCATATCTCGACTTTTTGCGTAGCCGACCAATTAATCTCACTGGTCTACAGATCGAGGAAGGCAAGACGTTTTACTGGTCGGGGCGTTACCATATGGATATGAACTCTCGTGATACGCTCGATACACAACTGGGTGTGTACGCTGACTTCCACCCTATCATTCCCGATACATACAAACAGAGTCCGCTTGTCTTCCTTGCCAACATCCAACCCGGACTTCAATTAGAGGTCCTTGACCAGATGCCACATGCCCGTCTAACTGTGCTGGACACAATGGAATTATGGCTCAATACAGCGAAAGAGCAATTGACAGAAGTCATCAAGCGTGTAGACATTCTGCTCATGAGCGAGGAAGAGGTTCGTCACTACACCGAGCAGGCCAGCATTCTCAAGGGTGTGCGCCAACTGTTGAGCATGGGCCTGCAATATGTTGTGGTAAAGCTAGGAAGTTATGGTGCGCTCCTCTTTGGAGCAGATGGCACCTATTTTACAGCACCGGCCTATCCACTGGAAGAGGTCATCGACCCTACAGGTGCAGGTGATGGTTTCGCTGGAGGTCTCCTCGGCTATCTCTCCACTGTTAAACCAGGACCCGACGGACGCTATAGCGTTGACGATATGAAGCGTGCCGTTGTCCACGGCAACATCATCGGCTCCTTCGTCTGTGCCGACTTCAGCATCGACCGTCTACGCACCCTGACGATAGACGACATCGCCAAACGCTACAAAGAACTCGTTGCTTATTCGCACTTCGATCCTGAGTGGCAACCTATCAATCGGTAATTTGTTAACGAACATTAACAAATTACCCACAACAAATGTTGTAAGATATATTCATCATTGCAAACACGTTGCGCATGGCAACTTGATGTATAGTGTCATGCGCGTTGTTACGCATAAAGAAGGGAAATTTCATAGAGTATGACAACTTCAATTTCGGGTGATGTCAAAGACATCACTCTATCTGCCCGTGGCAAGGGGCGCATCGAGTGGGCCGCCAAAGAAATGCCCGTGCTCCGTCTCATTCGGGAGCGTTTTGAGAAAGACCAGCCACTCAAAGGTATCCGCATGTCTGGCTGCTTACACATCACTACGGAGACTGCGAATCTTGCCATCACATTAAAAGCTGGTGGGGCCGATCTCGTATTATGCGCTTCTAACCCACTTTCCACCCAGGATGATGTCGCGGCGGCACTCGTACACGAATATGGTATTCCGACCTTTGCTATCAAAGGCGAAGATGAGGAGACCTATTATCGTCACATCAATGCAGTGCTTGACCACAAGCCGCAGATGACGATGGACGATGGTTGCGACCTCGTTTCAACCATTCACTCCAAGCGTCCCGAACTTATCGCTGACATCATCGGCGGTATGGAAGAGACAACAACGGGTGTTATTCGCCTGAAAAGTATGGAACGCGATGGCGTGCTCAAGTTCCCCGTGTTGGCGGTAAACGACTCTGATACCAAGCACATGTTCGACAACCGCTATGGTACAGGGCAGAGCGTCCTTGATGCGATCATCCGCTCGACCAATATCCTCATCGCGGGCCGTACCTTCGTCGTCTTTGGCTATGGTTGGTGCGGACGTGGCGTCGCTTCACGCGCTCACGGCATGGGCGCGAACGTCATTGTGACAGAGGTCGATGCCACCCGTGCGCTTGAGGCTGTTATGGATGGGTATCGCGTCATGCCCAGTGTTGAAGCCGCTAAACTTGGCGATATCTTTGTTACCGTAACTGGTAACGTCAACGTGATTGACCAGCAGCACTTTGACAACATGAAAGAGGGAGCCTTAATTGCTAACGCGGGTCACTTCAATGACGAAATCAATATTCCCGCGCTAGAGAAGATGGCAACAGCGAAACGTCGTATCCGTGACTTCGTTGATGAATATACCTACAGCGATGGTCGTCACGTTCACCTGCTTGCGGAAGGTCGCCTCGTCAATCTCTCCGCCGCCGAAGGTCATCCCGCAAGCGTCATGGACATGAGTTTTGCGAATCAGGCCCTCGGTTCCGAGTACATGCTCTCGAATGCCAAGCAGATGCAGCCACGCGTCTACACCATTCCTACCGAAATGGACAAAGAGATTGCGCGTCTCAAACTTCACGCGATGGGTATACGTATCGACACACTCACCCCGGAGCAAGACAAGTACCTCAACTCATGGGAGTCCGGTACCTAGAATAATTCTCAAATGAATGTTGACACCGGATACGGCGATTACCGTATCCGGTGTCAACATTCATTTGAGAATTGACAACCCTCCCTTTCATACCGTAGAATGTACCTAAGACCAAGCAAGTAGATTGCGAAGGCAACCAACAACTGAATACGCAATGAGATCGCTCTCATCCAGAGAGGTGGAGGGAAACGGCCCTATGAAGCCCGGCAACCCATCTGCTACCAAGCAGGAAGGGTGCCAATTCCGGCGGAACACCGCATTATGCGTTCCGCGAGATGAGGGGAATGTGCAACACGCCATACCCCTACACTCCAGGGGCTTTTTTATGCCCGCTTCCTGCTGAATTGCGGTAGAACTGCGTTTACTATGATCGCGTGGGTGATGCGATTTAACAATTGATTGAAATGCTTGTAGGGGTCTAATTCATTACACCCTGGTCACACATCACATACCGAACGAGGGTGTAATGAATTAGACCCCTACATCCTGATTATTTTGTCAAATTGCATTATCGCGTATGTTTCATCTACAAAGGAGACAATACTTGAGTAATTTTATGGAAAGTCCCAAAGCATTTTTCACCAGTGAGTCGGTCACAGAGGGACACCCAGACAAATTATGTGACCAAATTTCAGATAGCATTCTTGATGCTATTTTGACGCAAGACCCGTTAGCGCGTGTCGCGTGTGAAACAGCTACCACGACAGGTCTTGTACTCGTCGCGGGCGAGATTACGACCTCGGCTTGGGTTGACATGCCAGCCATCGTGCGCAAGACAATCGAGCAGGTCGGCTACGTCAACGCGGAATACGGCTTTGACTATCGTACCTGTGGCATTGTCACCTCGATTGGTAAGCAGTCACCCGATATTGACATGGGCGTGAGCCGTTCGTTAGAGGCCAAAGATGGTGGCGTCAAACATCTGAGCGACGATGAGCTAGAACAAATTGGGGCAGGCGACCAGGGTATGATGATCGGTTTTGCTTGTAACGAAACCCCTGAATACATGCCCATGCCAATTAGTCTCGCACACAAACTCACGCGCCAACTCTCGGTTGAGCGTCGCAAAGCGTGGATGGGTAGTGGTCCATTGGCCTACCTGCGTCCCGATGGCAAGAGTCAAGTAACTGTGCAGTATGAGCATGGGCGTCCTGTACACGTCGATACAGTGGTTATCTCAACGCAACATGCAAGCTACGTCGATCAAGAGCAGATTCGTACCGATGTGTTGGAGCATGTGATTAAGCCTGTCATCCCTGCGCATTTGCTGGACTCGTCAACCAAGATTTTTGTGAACCCAACAGGACGTTTTGTGACGGGTGGTCCAATGGGTGACGCTGGCCTGACTGGACGTAAGATTATTGTCGATACCTATGGTGGTATGGCGCGTCATGGTGGCGGAGCATTCAGTGGCAAAGACCCGACAAAGGTAGACCGTTCAGCAGCCTATGCCGCGCGTCACATCGCGAAGAATATTGTCGCGGCAGGTCTTGCTGATCGACTCGAACTCCAAGTGTCTTACGCTATCGGTGTGGCGCGTCCGCTCTCACTCTTCGTCGAGACCTTCGGAACAGGCAAAGTCTCCGATGATGAAATCATTCGTCTCATCAACGAACATTTCGATCTGCGACCCGCAGGAATCATCCAGGCCCTAAACCTGCGTCGTCCCATCTACCAACCCACGGCGGCCTTCGGTCACTTCGGACGTACCGATATCGACGCCCCATGGGAAGCACTGGACAAAGTTCCCATGCTCCGTAAAGGCGTTGGAGCGCGTTTAGAGAGTGGCGAGACTGTTTCTTAATTTGGTAATCACGTAAAATGATCACAATATGTTGGAGGAACCAACGGACGCCCACAAGGGGCTAGCCCTACTATACACGCCATTCACGTCGTGTATAGTAGGGCTAGCCCCTTGTGGGCGTCCGTCGTGCATTTCTGTATCTATTCTAATAACATTGACTCATTCCCATGTCTTCCCCGTTATCGCCACTGTTGCTCTAGCTCCAGCCATATACCTCGCATCTGCGCTACCTTAGCCTCGTCTGGGGCAACATTACTATAGCGTGCGGCAGTATACGCCTCAGTGATAGCGTACAACTGCATCCCAAACAAAGGAAATTGTTTGCCTAAGCGCTCCCTAAACTCGTAGGGCGTTTCATCTTGCTGACGCGGATAGCCCATATGTGCCGCTTTTTTGAGTAGAGCGCGATAAATTTCTCGTATACTTTCCATCGTTGGTGCGAGCATCCTTTCTTCACTTTGTATTCGATCCATGCCATTACTCATCTCTGCTTGTTCCTTAAAGTGCCAGGGAAAGAGATATTTGAATAATGGTAGCAAAAACGCTCTGAGTTGATTCCAAAAAGTTGACCATGACCACAGGCTTTCATGTTGTTCCTGTCGGCTTGATTTCTTTTGATAAAGCAAAAATCTTCTCACAAGTAGGATTGCTACAACTAGCAATAGCAGAGGCAGAGCAATTTCGAGAATACTCTGAAGGATATCAGGTGCATCTGTTAATGTACTCACATGATTCCTAGGTGTCGGAGTTAAGTGGATTTGTGGTGGGGGTCCACTGCCTCGCATGCTAGGGGCAGAGTGTTGAACGATAGGTGTTTGAAAATGCATGAGGTTGAGTAGCCAGATGACGGGAGTGAGTAAAAAGGTAAGCGTGTGAGCGATGACGTTTGTGAACCATAGATAAGCAATTTGTAGCGGTCCCTGCGCATCGGTTAGAAGTGTTGGATTGATGAGACTACTAGCAATAAAGGCTAGAACTACGAGAACAATACTCGTTGCAATAACCGCGAACACACTATTGCGTTCTTGAATGCTGCTATTTTCGTTTGGCTCTACAGAAGGATGAAAGCCACGAACATACACGATATTCGCTAATGTATGAGTGATAAGCCAGAGAGAAACTAGTAGCGAAAGTATAAGAAGCAGTATGAAGTCATCATGAAATATTACACCCATACGGGTACGAATAGACCGCATAAGAATAACGACAATGGCTATACCTATACCAAATTGAAACGTTTTGATCGCATATGATGGATGTATTCCTCTATAGGAAAGATAGTTGCCGCGTAAGTAGAGACAAAAGATGAGCAGCGCAATACTACATGATTGATATATATCAAGCTTAAAGGTCCAAAGCAAACCCACTATAATAAGACCAACCAATATGAGTGCGGTCAAGGCTATAAAAGGCGTATTTTTCCGCGAGGACACTTTTCCACTTTTTACTTTCTGTGTAAGCCAGCAAGAACCGACAAGCAGTATGAAAGGAAGCCACAGCGGAATAAGTGGTGAGTTCGCGCCCAAAAAATTGATGCTTGCTAAGCCCATGAGCAATACCGCAATCCAACATGCTTCCATTGCGGCAAAGAGCATAGGAAGAGTTCGTTCTCTTTGGTTTGGCATCTCTAGTGAATATTCCCTTTATTTATTATGAATAGACGATATTTTTATGATACTTGAAATGTATCTTAACACACTTTTCAAGCATCGTACAAAGTCTCTCTATAGCAAGACGAGCCAGCAAAAATATAGCTTAGCTATCCTTTGCTATCATCTCGTATAATTAAAGTGGACTATTGCTTAGTCTATGATCGAAGCCTATCACAAAGAAAGAAGAGAGCAAACGGTGGATTTTTCACTCAACGAAGAGCAGATAGCCATTCGTGACACCTGTCGCGAGTTTGCGGAACAAGAAATTAAGCCCATTGCGGAAGAAATAGATGCAACGAGTCAGTTTCCCTACGCCCTTGTGCGCAAAATGGGGGAACTTGGCCTATTAGGATTACCGTTTCCAGAGCAGTATGGTGGTGCGGGTGCTGACTTTTTGTCCTATTGTATTGCCATCGAAGAGATTTCGCGTGGCGATGTCTCGGTTGGTATCACCATGGAGGCGCACACCTCGCTCGGTGCATCGCCGTTTTATATGTTTGGTAGCGAAGAGCAGAAAGAGCAGTTCCTTACACCACTTGCAAGTGGGAAGCAACTATGGGCTTTTGGACTCACCGAGCCAGAAGCAGGTTCCGATTCAGGTGGCACACAAACCCGCGCCGTCCTACGTGACGGGCAATGGCATATCAACGGCTCAAAGGCGTTTATCACAAACGCAGGCACTGATATGACTGGCGGCGTCACCATCACCTCTGTCACAGGGACACGTCCAGATGGACGTAATGAAATTACCAATATCATCGTTCCCAAAGGCACTCCTGGCTACGATATCGGCAAGCCATACAAAAAGATGGCCTGGAAAGCCTCTGATACGCGCCCGCTTGCCTTTGAGGATTGTGTAGTGCCAGAGGGCAACATTCTTGGGCAGAGAGGCGATGGTCTCAAGCAGTTTATGCAAATACTCGATGCGGGCCGTGTAGCTATCGCGGCACTCTCTGTTGGTCTGGCACAAGCATGTCTTGATGAGTCTTTGAGTTATGCAAAGCAACGGAAACAGTTTGGACGACCCATTAGCAAAAATCAAGCTATCCAATTCAAACTTGCCGATATGGATACAGAAATTGAACTTGCGCGTTTAATGTACTATAAGGCCGCATGGTTACATATGCAAGGCAAGCCCTATACACGTGAGGCATCAATGGCGAAACTGTTTGCCTCCGAAACCGCGAATCGTGCGGCAAATCAAGCGGTACAAATACACGGCGGCTATGGCTTTATGGACGAGTATCCCGTCTCACGCTACTTCCGTAGCGTCAAGATCAACGAAATCGGTGAAGGCACCAGTGAAGTTCAGCGTATGCTTATCGCGAAACTGCTAGGGTGCTGAGTAAAGGACATCTACTATGAGTCTAGTCACAACAAAACTACTCGCGGAAATACCACTTTTTTCTAACATGGACGATAACGAGCGGGCTGAGGTCCGCTCTATCATGACGGAAAGAATCTATCAACCTGGGCAGCAAGTTATGACGGCAGGCGAGCCTGGTTGTGCATTCAATATCATCGAGCGCGGCAACGTCGAGGTATGGCTGACGGACTCCGATGGCAAAAAAGTTGTGCTCGATGTGCTAGGCCCTGGAAAGTTTTTCGGAGAATTAGCTATGCTTGCAGGAGAAACGCGCTCCGCAAGTGCGACTTCAGAAGAAGAGGTTGCTACTCTTGAATTAGACCGGGATGAGTTCTTCAATTTTCTGCGTCGGCGTCCAGACGCAGCTCTTGATGTATTGATTGAGCTAGGGCAACGTCTCAAGCACACCGACGATATATTACGTACACGCGTCAGCCGCAACCCGAACGATGAGGAAGAGGAGCATACCTCGGTGGCTCAGCGAATCGCCGATTTGATTGCCGACTTTAGCGGCTCTATGCCTTTCCTCTTGATAAACCTCATCGCGTTTGCCACCTGGATTGTTACCAATACACTCGGTCCAAAAAGTGCGCAATTCGATCCCTACCCATTTCAGTTTCTCACAATGGCTGTCTCGCTTGAGGCAATCTTTCTTTCTATTTTTGTCCTTATTAGTCAGAACCGTCAGTCCGCCAAAGACCGTATCAAAGCAGATCTTGATTATCAGGTAGATGTGAAATCAGAGCTAGAGATGAGTGTTATGGCTACAAAGATTCAGGAAATGGAGCGCAAGTTACATCACATTCATCTTGATATCCTGGACGACAAGAAAGAGCAAATCGGGCAAGAAAAGATGTAGGGGCCATAATTCATTACGCCCTGCGAACAACATGCATGTTGTTCGCAGGGCGTAATGAATTATGGCCCCTACATCTTTTCCTCTAAGCGGGCCAGTTAAACATGCTGAATGTCGCTGTTTGCACCCCTGTCGTATCCTTTGTCGAAGCAGGATTTGCCGTTACGACCCATACAGCAGAGTCACCATTGACCGCTAGAAATGTCGCGTTTTTTGTGTTGTCTTTGACCTCTACTGACGATTTCACAACGGCATCATACATCTGATAGCCCGCGCTACTTTGCCACAAGAGGAAGCGTGTTCCCCCTTGTAGAGCCGCCGCTGTACTGTCATTTGAAAGAGTCGTCGGCTGTGCCGTTGGATCATCAAGCGGAAACGCGAAAACTGTACCATGGATATCCTCGTCGATTTGAGAAGGGTATACATCTGTAAAGCGAGCGATAACAGGTGCGGTTGACACTGGTTTCGCTGTTGCTTGTACAGTTGGCGTATTTGTTGCGCTTGGTGTTCCTTGTGTTGGTATTACAGTGCCACCTGTGCTAAGCAAAAAGAGCGTATTGTTGATGACCTGAGGATGGAACTCTGTATCGTTTGTGCTATAGCTATGCTTATCTACCGTTATGCTTGGACGCCATACACCATGTTGACGAACTGTTTGACTCGTCGTGTCCTGTGCCCAAATGATACTGTGTGGTTGCTGATCGCTCGTAAACCATTCCTCTGACCAGAATATACGCATCCCGTCATCGGTTGCTGTTGGTGACGTGAGGATGTGACCATTATTTGTTGTTGCGATAAGCGTAGATGTTGTTCCTGAATTGCTATCTAACTGATAGCGCATAAGTTGGGCATTGCCCTTTGTATCAAGAGAGGCGACAAGCAAGGTATCTTGTTGTATAAACGAGATGCCCTGAATAGGAGTATGAATCCACTCAGGCACCATTGTTGTATCGAAGGTTCCATGCTGTAGTGTCACTACATTCCCAAACTGTGTATCTTGCGACAATGCAAGTGGAAGTGCATTCAAACTCCATGTTCGTGAGGAAGCAGGACTTGTCGTATGTTCATGAATTTTGTTTTGTGGCGCATCAAATTGTAACCAGATGACCCATTGCGAAGAGGCTCCCAGCACAAATAACTGGCTCTGACTACTCGTTTTCAGAAGCGGAACACTCGTCGCATCTTTTGTAGTGCCGTTGACCTGCTCGATCATCCATTGCGTGTCGTCGCTGCCATAGGCCGAGTAATAAATATGGTCATGCGTAGCAACTGCACTTGCAATATGTGGGTAGGACGTTTCCGCTGTATAGCTTACAGGAGCTATCAACGACGGGTGTGTGATTGACTCTACTTGCTGCGATCCAGTAACACCATGATTTGCCGTAGCGAGTAATAAGCCAAGACCGCCAACTAAGAATATCATCAAGAAGCTAGCTGCCAGGCCGAGAACGGCAAATTGTCTCGTTGGAGCGATACGCTTTTTACGTTTTACCCGAATAACGGGAAGTGGACCAGTCTCAGCAGTAGAGAAAGCTCTGAGGGTATCAGACCTTTTCTCTGAAGCATAGACCTGTTCATTCATGTATGGCTTGAGAAAATCTGGGACAGCCGAAGCCGATGATGTATGTGTACTTGACGAACGTTGTAAAAAATGCGCATGTTCTGCCGCGAGTGCGTGCATAAGCTTCGCGTGCGCATCGGGAGCTGGTTCGAGTGTAGGCAAAAGGCGTACACGTTCGCCAACAACGCTCTGCTGTGCCAGAACGTGTCTACATTCCGCACATTGCTCCAAATGCATATCTAACTCTGTTGTATCAACCTGACCATGTTTTAATTCACGATATGCCGCGAGCATTGACCGCGCTTGGTTACAGTTCACTCTTCACCGACCTCTTTTTTGTACAATCCAATAAACCGCTCCCTCGCTCGCATGAGTCGCATCTTTACTGCCGAGGAGCTAATACTGAGAACTTCAGCAATTTCAGCACAAGACAAACCATCATTCTCGTAGAGCCAAAGGCAGACAGCGTATTTCGGCTGTAGTTGCTTCATCACGCGCTCAACGATCTCTTTGTCTGCCACACTATTTTCAAAGCGACCACCATCATAGCCATTGCGCTCATAAAGTGCGCTTACCGAGCCTACACGGTTTTCGCCAGAGTTCTCTTCGTTTGGGTTCGTAAAGCCATCGGCGGTGCCACCGGAGTCAGAGAGAACACCTGCGCCTATGCCACGGTCCTCGTTGAACAACGAAAGCGGCAGCCAGGAAATCAGTCGTCGGCGCCGTAGTGTATCAGTCGTTGTATTGGCTGCTATGCGATAGAGCCACGCCGAAAGTGCCCCTGGTTGTACTACTGTTCCGTTTAAGAGAGCCTTATATGCTTTGACAAACACATCCTGTGCAAGATCATATGCCTGTTCTCGATTGCCAATCAGATGATAAATGAAGTTCGTAATTGGTGTCTGGAAACGCAGAAAGATTGCTTCAAAATCGGCAATATCTACCGCGTTCGCGTGCTCAGCCTCTTGCACATGCTCATGTGTAACAGTTTTGGGCGACGAGATCGCGTGTTCTCTTTCATCTGCTTGTGTCTCAGACACACCGCCTTCTCCATCCGTTGGCAATGGAACGGTGAACTTACGTGTGCGTTCTTCCTCAAATGGAGAATGCACATTGCTATTCGTATTGTAGAAACGGATAGAGGTATCCATCAGTTACATCAACCTTATGCAAAGTAGAAATTTCATATCATACAGAATTATTTTGCTCTTATTAAGATAGCATAACACATTTAGGAAAGCCATGCTGTGAACTAGTAGACACCAGAAAAAAGCCCTGGCCCAATCGTAGAAACTCATAGTCATAAAAGCATACTCTCTTATGTAACAACGGAAGATAGCCTTTTTATTCGCTTGTAATGCGAAAATCGCTGGGTCTCCTTTTCAACAGTAAGCTTTTTCAAAAGAAAGAGATGTATGAGAAGAAACACCTGTAGGGACCGATGTATCACGTCCTTGTTGGCAATACAGAGGCCAACAAGGACGTGATACATCCAGGGCTATTTAAAAATCGAGACGGGGCGGATGAA
>CAXTWV010000004.1:28818-30847 GCA_964248005.1 uncultured Ktedonobacteraceae bacterium
CCCCCGGGGGTGGCGCCCCCCCGCTCGACTTTTAAATAGCCCTGTGATACATCGGTCCCTACAGGTGTTTCATGCGTTCCTGGAAAACCTACTACTGAAAGGCAAGGGTCTCCTTCTGCTACCAAAACTTCTTATGGCACCGTGTTTGTAGATGTAACAGCATCAGCTGCTGCTTGCGGTACAGTGTTTGGGGTCGCATCATCTGCTGGATCAGGAATAAACAGAGGTTCTGCTACATACCGTTGAATATAGAGCAGGACCAGACGCTCTACGTCTGGAAAATCTGTGATTAAGCGGCTTGGGATATTTAAACCTTGACGGAACATACGACTCTGCACCGATGGTGAAAGCAGCAAGTACAATTCTCCCGCTTGTCCCGTTGGAACACTACGCCCAAACAGTGCTGTACGAGACTGCAGTCGTCTCATAACGGCGCGGGCATCATACTCATCATCTTCCATCAGCTTAGCGAGAATACCACTACGGGTCAGCGTTTGTTCAAGTTTTGCATCGTTGTTGTCCCAAAGCATTTGTCCCCAGGTAGCAAACGCGTCAGTTGCTACAAGCGTGTTGGCACGTGTCTGCTCCGGGATATTCACACTTCCCGCTGTACTATCTCGACTATCGGCGAATGCAGGTTGAATAGTCGCTTCACTCACTTTTTTGCGCAGTGTATCTATGAGTGTCGTTAGTGCTGATTGTTGATGAATATACTGACTATCAATATTTTCATAGCGTTCGATAATCGGTGTCATACTGGCAACCGACTGTGGAGCTACTGAGAAGCGCATAGCCATTGAGACGAGTGTTGCCATTAACACCTGTGCTAAATGACGTTCTCGACTCCCCACAACCGCCTTTTCTCTGAACTGTTGCTCGATGTCGATTGGCAGTTCCTCGCCCATAACGCGCAGGAGCAATTCAGCAAACTCTTTGAGTTCCTCTGTCTCTTTGCCCATGCGTTCTCTGAGGCGCATATAGCCATCCGTCAACGTCTCGATATCCAGCCATTCCTCACGAATTTTCAGATTGAGCCACTGCCCACTTCCATTTGCGGATGTTCCAGGTTGTGTTTTGCTCAAGCTTAATTCCAAACGGTTTGCCGCGAGGCGTTGCTGATAGTCTGCTTCGCGATTAATATCGCCTAAACGTCTATACAGGAGATCAACACGTGTATAATAGGTGCCAGGGCCGCCTTTGCCATCAGTGAGTCCTGCACGAAGAAGAATTTGGAGTGCGATTGTCTCCGCGATGAAGTGTGTAACCGCCTCGATGTCTTCCGCGTGCTGGGTGCGCAATCTGCTCACAATATCCGCACGCATCTCTAGTAAGCGATTTCGCCACCAGATGAACCATACGATCTCTATACAAAGTACAAGAACTGCAACTACTAGGCAGATCAAGCTGGTATAGGACAGAAAATGTATCCACGAAAGCAGGTCAACATTGTATGGATCATGGCTACTAAGGTACGTATACAACCAATAGAATGGAAAGAAGGACAAGGCCACAATCAAGAGGATACTCCAGAATACTACCTCTACTTCCAGGTTTGTACGCTTACTTCCGAAAATTGAGCGTCCCAGGATGCCCGCAATGGCGGCAACTGTTAATCCCACGACAATCCAGAATATCCAGGCGAACAAAGGCTCGAATAATGTCTGTTCCACGCCAAACAAGAATGGAATGTTAGCGCGGTTCATGTAGATGAGGTCGCTGACCCAGGTAACAACGAGTAGCGTGACGAGAAGTGCAAGACAAAGAAGTAATATAAACGATATACTTTGCATGAAGCCGCGTATAGAAGGAAATGAAGCTAGCAACGGTAGGCGTCTCGTATGATCCTCGAAATCAGCAATCATCGTATTGCCGCGCTTCTGCAGTTGTTTCTTCCTCTCCGAGAGGTTAAGCGTATTTTGCTGATGGGTGTTCTTAAAATCAGAGATCGCACTGCTTAGCTCTTTTAATTGTACGCGTGCGCGTGGAACAGAGCCATTGACGCCACTAAAGAAATTGGGATGGCTAAGAA
>CAXTWV010000004.1:30857-45145 GCA_964248005.1 uncultured Ktedonobacteraceae bacterium
GCTTCAAGCTGTGCATTCACGAGAGGAGTGCCTTTTTTCAGAGCTGGGTCTCTATCTTCCCACTCGCGTAACCGTAGCTCGATTTGTGGAATGCTATCAACGGCGTCTTGTAGTGTGGGTGAGACTGAACTTGCGTTCGTCTCCTTACGCATTTGGGCGCGTTCATCTTGTTGCAGCGAATAAGTACGTAGCAGTCCTGCTTGATAGTCACGCATGTCTGCTAGCGATGTTTTACTAATCGTAGGTGTAATACTGTTAGATGTAAAGGTTGCTCGTGCGGGTTTGGCTGCATCTATCGCATCAGGAATGGCTTTTAGAGCTGGAATATTTCCTGGAATCTTGTCAGGAATAGCTTGCTCGATCTGTACGAACCAATCCCCAAGCCATGTATCAGCAACACTTCTAATACGTCGTCGTTCCAGATCATCGTCCATATCCCTGTTTTGAAGGACTTCAATTGCCTTTGTAACCATGCCATAATTGAGCCAACGTCGTCCCCAACGTACAGAGTGTTCAATCGCTGCCATACCAACAAGATAAGTTGTTGGTGGTAGTGTAATCCATGTGCCTTTAGGTTGGTTGTTTGATCCCTGGTTTTCTATCTGTATGACAGTTTCTGCCTCTTGCATGCTAGAAGACTGATTAACCCGAAGTGGGGGGATAATCAAAAGGACATAGAGCAGAAGCTCCGCGAGGTATGTTTGCATTGCTCCCGCAATAAGTGCCGCATCTTCGTTGTATTGCTCGCTGATCAAAAGGGAGTCTATATGTTTCCAGTCCTCTTTCCAGCGTAATCCTTGAATAAGTTCTTCTGGCGGTCCTGCTTCGCCACTATTATTCAGGCAAACAACCGTAGTACTTACCATCGGTTGATGCCCTTCATGTTCCAGCTTACGAAAATGCTCTTTCAACTGCGCGGAATAGGCCGAGGCAGTAATGAGCGACTCACGGTTTCCAGCCTCGGTAAGAAAAATGATGCGTACCGTTGCGTCCTTCACACTGCGTCCCGCGATCCCTGATTTATTCAAGTCGGCAACAGCTACGATGCGGTTTGTACGAATACGATCAACCTCAAGTGAAAGCTCTTCAATATGTTGCTGGAAAACATCAAAAGGCTGGTTTTCATCTGTTAAACCATCTGTTTGGAAAGGAGAGAGTGGAGTATTTTTTGTAGACGTGTCGATACGCCCGGTCAATCCCTTCTGCTCTTTGTTCGATGCGGATGTTGCTTTCGGGTTGAGAACAACGCTTTGTGCTTTTTGTTGCGAATAGATTGTTTTGACATCTTCGTCACGTAAGGGTGAAAGAGAGCGGAACGAAAGAAAGTCTGTCAGGAAACGCCAATGGTTTATGTCATAGACTCTCATTTCACTCGCGAGATCAGCGATCTCTATACGTAACCGATCAATAACGTCGTCATCCTCTACACCTCGCACGTCGATAACGAGTGCCGCTGAAGGAAGAGGCAACGAGCCACGTTGTACGAGATTGGCCTCGATCAGGTTCATTTGCATAATAGCATCCTCCAAGACAATAAAAAACTATATGTTTGGACCAAGCTGTTTTGATATTTCTGGAAAAACTTGTGGCAATATGTGATGAATACGGTGCATATGTAAGTAAATCAATTTCTCGGCATCTGGAAAGCGAACGGCACGTATACGTGTGGAATGGCGCATATCTAATGCTTCAAGAAAGGTCTCTCCTGCTGATCCAGGTGCAAGTAGGAGAAAGAAACGGTCCTCTCCTGTCATCTCTTCTCTATAACCAAGAACCCGATTGCGTTCCTGTAAATCATCAAGTATTTGTGCTGGCTTTGCTCTGCTTGCTAGCAGTCGCTCTAGCACACCATTGCGTTCGAGCGTTTGTGTGAGAAGCGGTTCGTGTGTACACTGATTGTTGATCCACGCTGCAAGTACGCGTTCGACGGGTTGGCTTTGATGGAGCGAAAATCCTGCCGCCTTCCCATACTGATTGTTCTGTACTACCTGTTCTAACAGCGTTTCTTTTACAATTCGTTGCAACCCCAAAATGTTGCTTTCCAGTGCTGATGGTTCATCAAGCGAACGATCTCTCAAGCCGATATACTGCTGGAGCAAGGGTTGAATACTATTGAGATCAAACGTGACAATGTCTAACAAAAGCAACACATCTACGAGAAGGGTACTCAGGATGGACAGTTGTTCCTTGACCTCTTCCTCCGTGCTGAGGTCTCGTTCCGCTTTGAGTTTTGCCATATATTCCTGGCTAATCGTCAACGGTTCGCCTGTTCCAAGAAGACGTAGCAACCACTGCATAAGCAAGTTAAGTGATGTCGGAGTAGAAACAAGACTTTTATAAAGTGGTGCAAATGACTCTCGTACATGGTCCCAATCTAATAAATCTCTCCGACTGTTCAGGCTGAGCCACGGGGTTTCCTGTGACATACCAAGCTCAGCCCTACTCAGGCTAAGTTGCAGCCGTTCATGCGCTCGTTGTTGTTGCAGGGCCGCTTGTATCTGCGCCGCACTCATGGCTTTATCTAAGCTTTTCAAATGCTGGTGGTAGCGACAAATCTTGCCGCCTGAGTCATACAGTCCAGCTGCCTCTAGCAAAACCAGGGCTGCTCTTGCTGCGATCACAGTTCGTACATGCTCGTGCTGTGTATGGACAACTGCTTTCAGTGTATGTTCGATCTTCTCTCGCTCTTGTTGTTTGTTTCGCTTAAATGAAAGCCAATTTTGCTGCGGAAGTTGTGTGAGTGCTTCCTGTTGTAGTCGGACTTGTCGCTTGAACTCTTGCCGATACCCATACAAATCGGGAACATCAGCAGCAATCTTTTGTATTTCAGCGATAGCGTAAGCAAATTCTGCCATATGGCGCAGCGAACGTGGCAGCATACCGTGTGCTCCATGAAAGAGCGTTGCGGGCATTTGTGCTGCTTGTGTAACAAGCATGCGAAGTTGTTGCCGTAGCTCTTCTGTCGCTTGCCTATTCTCCTCATTGACTATTTCATCGTTTGTAAGATACAGAGGAAGAAGTGTTGTGCTAGCAAGTGCTTTTTCCAATGTATTCCCGTTACCCATATAGCATTGATCTATGGTCTGGCTAAATGCTTGCAACTCTTGCAGAGCAGCTGCGGAATTTTTTTGCCTGAAAATAGGAGCCGTAAGATATCCTTGCAGCTCATCAAGTACCTGCAGTTCAGGAATAACTGTGGTAAGCATATCTGGGATAACGCTGTACACACTCTGTTGCCATGCACCCAGCTTTTCTTGTACTTCCAGGCGTAGCCGTCCCAATTTCTGCTCTTCTTCAACATTTTTAGCGTCATAAAGGAGTGCGATGAGATTGGCAACGAGGCCATAGTCAAGCCAACGTTCGCCCCAACGTGCAGAATATTCAAGCGATGATATGCCCATCATATACATTGCCCACGGTGGTCTCGTTGCTTCGCTCTGCCCATCACCATCAAATTCATAGAGCGCGATGCCTTGCTGTTCGTTCACAATATCTAACTCTGCCTCCGCGATACCATCAGAGGAGAGTAAGAGCAAGACGTACAGCAATAATTCTACCTGATATGATTGAATATCACCCTCGATAAACGCTTCGTCATCTCCATAGGTATGCATGAGTATAATCGAGTCCAATGCGGGACGACTACCAGATACTGGCGCAAGATGTTGTGTGAGTATGTGTGGGTGATGGCGATGTGGGTCTGCATTCATACAAATTGCCTGAGTGTTCAAGCGTTTGTCTCGTCCCGAACGTCCCTGCTCCTCATACTCGTGATACCACTCTTTCAACCATTGAGCGTAGGTAGCCGCGCTCGCCATTGAGTCTTTGTCCTCCGCATCGACAATGAAAAACACACGCACGGTTGCATGTTCAGGGTCTGCTGCGAAAGAGTCGGCGTTTCGTAGTTCTTTCGCTCTATCCCTCACGGCTCCAATACGATTGTTACGCACGCGATTGAGATGCTTTTCGCCAATTTCTTTTATCAGTGCTACTCTTCCCTCGAATGTTTGTGATTGCTCCATATGTGTTGTCAGCACAAAACTATGTGTATCACGAACAGGCTCTCCCATGTGTAGAGGAGCCAGTTTGAGTATGCTAATGATTGATGTGAGGTTGCGCCAACGATATATTTCATTGAGCTGCATATCTGCCGTCAAATCTTCTAACTCAATGGCAAGATTCCAGATCAATGGCGGGTCGTGTTCGCTTCCTTGACGAACGTCTATAACGACAGAAGGCCCTGGGAGGTGCAGTGATGCCAGGTCTTGATACAGCTTGCCTCCCCAAAAACCGCTTCCTTGATTACGTGGCATGAATATTCTTGCCTTTACTACACATTGCCGCTTGGACTGTGCCCGGTTCCATTTGACATGTTTTCGCTCAGTTCGGGAATTTCGTCCTGAGTGTACTTTCCCACGCTTTGACCGCGTACATAATACAATTGGCGGATGACTCCTGTTTCTAGCACACGCTGGTCCGCATCTTTCCCGCTATAGACAGGAACACCCACGCGTTGTTTATACGCCCCATTCGCGCTTGACCCATTTTGTTTGCCCTGTCGATACCATGCATAGCGACGTTTCAAGAACGCATCAAGACAACGACCGGTGAGATCATTGACGGCTGACATCGGTAAACCATCGACATAATAGAAAATGGCGATCTCGGATGGGTCCTTAGAACTAATAAGTGTGCATTGCCCTTGCCCAAATGCCTCATTAATGGCCTTTTGCATTGCGGCACGTTGTGCATCATCTCTGCAATATGCACAGACGAGACGCGCTTCGCGAAGTTCGCTTGCGAATTGTGTGCTAAAAGGTACAAGTGAATGCGCTTTTGCAGCAGCTTCACTTAATCGTTGCAAGAGGACGCTTTCCCCTGTCTGTAGCAAAATGTCTACTACAGAATGTTGCTTCACCTCGGCATGAACATACGTACTCGCATAACTTTGTGCGATATCAAGCAACGTGTCGATTTCGCCGTCGAATAAAGCTGTTAATTTGTCGTTGTCGGCTAGCCATTTACGGAATTGAGCAAGTTGGTCAACTTGTTGTTCACCCGAAATGATTTCCCCAATTGCTCCCCCACTCACCGTTCGACGTCTGTTGACGGGTGCAAAGATACTCACCATATTCGCATAACGTGAAATTTCATCATCGTTGGCGAGAGCTGCCATGTGCAGAATATGGTTCATATCAATGCTAAATTTTTGATCCGCACCCGACCAGCGTGGATTATTCTTACGCTGCTTCAACATCTTCGTCAAGATGATTTCTAGGTTACGCAATGACTCATTGCAGTGGTCTTGCAGGATTTTAAGCACATTGAGAGCTTCCGCATGCGATGCTTGTTGCAGCATTAGTTCGATATTCCCTTGTACAGCACTAAACGCGTTTTGCAATGCACGCGCTTGTCCCCCAAACCCTGGACGTTCTAATGTTGCTAACTTGCGTGTTACATCACGTTCGTCCGTCGCACTCATACTGATACCTTGCTGGACCGTGATGGTAGAGCCAACCCTACGTTCCATCTGCTGATACTCATCACGTATATCACGCAATGACATGCCTGTCGCAATCGCGTTTAGACGTGATGTATACATATTGTTCAGTGCTGTTGCCAGAAGTGCGGCTCCTTGCTCTTGAATCTTCCTTCGTCCACTGCGTATAATTTCCTCTTTATCAGAAAGCCATGCGCCTCGCAAGCGTCCTGCTTGCTGTTGAGGTGTGGTGTTTTGAAATTGATTCACTGAGAGTTGTAAGGTAGACAGCTGAAGTACCTCTGTCAGGCGTCCAACAAGATGTCGATAGCGGTCTTCCCCTGTATCACCTTGTAGAAAATTATTGAGTGTCCCAAGAATTGGACCCGCCTGATGCTCCTGCTGCCCTATATTAGGAATATAATATTCTCCTGTAATGCTCTCTGATGGCTTGCCACCAAACACAAGCATGTCAACGAGCTTGACTGCATCACGCTGGATGATCTTTTCTTCCAGATCACCAAGGCCGATTGTGACTGCGGTAGCCGAAGAGATATGCGATGGCAGTTGCGTTTGTCGGTCTTGTTCACGCAACACATGGTTATCAACTTCTCGCTCCTGGAATTCCGCAGCGATAGCCGTCGAGGGATCGTTCACGAGCCGTATCAGTGTTGCTGCCGCCTCTTTCAGTTGTTCGATTGAGGCCATATAGCGTTCACTGCCCCAACCGATCATCATGGTGCGACCTCGATAGGCCTTGGCATTCTGTTCGCTTGATAAGCGTGAAGCCGCCATTTCAGCATAGAGCGCAAGTGTATTTGAAAGGCCAAGATCAGTAACGCCTTGCATTCCCGGTTGCAGAATAAAGACATCGCAATGGAGTGGCTCTGGAATATTGGCTGTCTGTGCGCAATCGACAACGACATCGACCAAGCGTTCCAGTGAGCCGCTCCCCGTGGCACCAACAGCACTGACAACGATAGCGATAGAAAGCTCTACCTGTCCACTATCACTGCGTACCAAATCAGTGATACTTGTTGTCAACCAGTCTTTCACCCTATCGCGGTTAATGGCAATCGCACCGGCCGCGTTATAGCGGATACTCCCGCCTCCTGATCCCTGTATTTCTGGTAAGAAACCGGGGTAAAGTAGTTCTTGTAGTTGTGGATGATTATTTGGATTATTACGAACGGTATCAATAAAGCGTGGATTGATGGTCATTTGCATCCACTCGCCATTGCGCAGACCACTGTAGCGCGTAAGCAAATTCGCTGTGTCGATATAGCGAACTACCGCCTGCAATTCGCTTGCGGGATGTGACTTGAGTTGCTTGAGAAATTCTTGTCCAACACCGGCTGCAACGGTTCCAGCGGTGATAACTAGCAATTTATGTTTCATGAAAAGCACTCTCTACTTCCTGCAGAATGACGTACTATCTAGTTTGTTGTCGTGCGTGACAGCGTTTGTGGCGTCCAGACTCTATTGGGTGAGTTCTCAAACGAAGCTACTGTTTTTCCATTCACGTAAATTTTCTTACCTGACTTGATCTCAATTCCTGCGTCTGTTACTTGTACAGGTCTGGTTTGACCCTGAACTTCTACCTCGACCGTTGCCGCGTTACTCCTAACTGTACGTATTATTACTGAACTTGTATCAAATACCAGTTCAAACACTGCCGCTCCAAAGGAGAACACGCCTTTTGTCATAATATCATTAGAACTTACTCTTGCACGCGAAAAATCGGTTAATGCCACAGCACCATTCCGTCTTCCATTAGTGATATACCCATACGGCTTCGGCTGGGCTGCACGCCAACGTAAGAACAAGAACAACAAGAGCAAGAGTAGTGCAAAAATACCTAGCCCAATCGCACCACCTATAATAATAGGTGTATAGTTAGGCGGTTTCCTGGGTGGTGGCGGTGGCACTACGGGCACTGGCTTGAGCAACTGCACTGTTGTGCTCGATTGCGCTTTGGCACCCTGATAGTTGCCCTGTAGCTCAATCTGCACCTGCCCCGGCTGATTATACACAGGGGTTGCACCGCTAAAGGTCGATTGCGGTTTTCCATCGGCTGTCTTGTCTTGCGTCAGTACAACATCCGTTGTGGGACCGACAGCTTTCCCATCTACAAGGAGTGTTGCCTTCGCGATAATCTGTGGTATATCAGCTGTGCTCGGTGTTACGACCTCTTTATTGGTTGTAAATTGCGCTTGAATGGTAACAGGCTTATTGTCGTATACACGACCTGTTGCCGTTGGTGAGGCAAGTTCTACTCCCAACGATGATTGCACCAACGCATACACCTGTGCGTCCGGGTCGCCACCTACGTTCTGTGTATAGGTACCTGATGTAACACCACCCGACACGTTGAGCGTATCAATCTCATAGTGTGGGTCGGCTGGCGTTGACTTTTGTATACCCTGTGCTGCCTGTCCATTTGGACCATCCAGTGAGAAACTATACTTATTATCTGAACGAAACGAGACAATCGACACTTTTTGCGCAAACCTGTCAATCGAGACCTGAAAGTTACCTCCTGATCCACTAATTTGCGTAAATGTCAGGTGCAACCATTGACTCGCAAGTGAGACGACTTGTTTCGCTAAATCCTGTGGTCCTGTAACATTGTTATAGGAGGCAGAGGCACCTGTACCGCTTGCAATGTCAGTAAGCAAACGGTTGGCGTCTTGCCCATCTGATGTTGTGGTATCAATGGTCAAGCCAAATGCCCCGAATGGTACGCCTTTGCTACAGAACTGTGGCAACAAGTTCTGACGAATATCCTGCTCCTGGTGTGGACCATCGCTATTGCCTGCACCTGTCGGATTCCCATCCGTAATCACAATCACTCTGGACCCGGCGGGGTATCCTTGCTTGTTGAGAAGATCAAGCGCACCATGTACGGCAGGCCCAAGTGGTGTGTCTGCATTCGGATCAATAGGGTAGTCCTGGACCTTCTGTTTCAGCGTTGTCGCTTGCTGTGGATTAGAAAGCGTGTATGGTCCAAGTGTGGGTGTTTGATCTGCCCCAAACGGAATGACCGCCATGTTGCCGGGCCAGATATCGGCGAGTGCTTTGGTGACACTCGTACTATAGAGTTTTGGGTCTGTTGGAACCTGACCAGCAATTAAGCTTCCTGAACGGTCCAGAAGCACAATCAGAAGCGATTGGCTTGTTGGGTCTGCTGGTGCTGGACAAGAAGCGGACGTACTACGAAGACGCATTGCCGCCGCATACGTAGGGACGCTGGAAAAGAGGAAGCCTTGTGCTGGAAGACTACCAATGAAGAAGATAATAGCGCATAAAAATGTCCACCACGGAGAACGTCTCTGCTTACAACGGGACTGTAGATTCCACATAGGAAAGACTCCCTCACTTTCATCTATATTATGAACCAAATGCTATGCATGACCTCGATATAAGGTGTTGCTTTTCTATATATGCCATCCTAACTCTTCTGAGATTAACTATTCTACCGTAGTAGACGCACGAGAAACAGAAATATAAAAAATGCGTGTAAGGCATTACCTTTTATTAAATACATTTTATAAAGTATACCAAACTATTGTGTTACCTTTTTCGCTACGATACTGAGCAATGCAAATTTATCATATATATTACAAAAATGCAAGGAAAACATAATAGAAATCGAAAAATGCTTAATCGTATAATTGTAAAAAGAATTAGTAGAGAAACAACGAATATCTTAGCAGTTTGTTTACATAAATGTATGTGTTTTTGATTTTTAATCATGTTTTTTTACTCTTGTTTCAAACATACCATACTAGGGTACAATTAAGAGGACAATTGTGTTGTAGAAATATTCTTACTTATAAATAAAGAAGGCTCTCTATGCGGCTCGGATTATATTGGTCTTACGCGACACGCTCACTTCTGCGTGGGGGACAACGAACTGTACTCGCTATTTTTTGTGTCGCGGTAGGCGTGATGGCGATTGTAGCACTGCAACTTGTAGGCTTGAGCGTCAATCAAGCCTTGGTGGGCAACATCGTGGAAGCGAACGGCGGCGATCTACGTGTCAATGCAGGTGTCTCTCCACTTCGCAAACGTGACCTGCCCTTTTTTGATCAATTGAAGCAACGTGGAAGTATTACAGACTATGCCACTTCATACACGACAGGCGGAACTATTACTGCGTCTTCTGGTGATGAACAAACCTTCTCCGTCGTTGCTGTATCACACAATTTTCCTCTGATAGGACAAGCAAATTTTATTGCACCATCCTCAAATCTGACCATTCAACAGATAGTACAGGGCAACAATGTTGCTGTCAGTATGCATGTTTTTCAAACACTCCATGCGCACATCGGTAGCAGTTATATGGTGAAAACTACTGACGGACGAAGTATCTCTGTGATTTTCGCGGCGGAATTTCAAGAGGGCGGTGCATTTCAGGGACCGCAAATCATTATTGCACAGGACACATTAGCCGCTATTCCTGGAACAAATGGCTCTGCACTTCCTCAACAATACAGTACTATCTACACAACGGTGCCGAATGCCAATCTAAAGTCAGTGCAAACACAGATTAGCCAAAACTTTCCCACTGTAACGCTTGTTACAGCCCAGGACTTGTTGCAACGAAGACAAACACAAGTTGATCAAATTCGACTTTTTCTGCGTATCGTTGGTCTGCTCGCGCTCTTCATTGGTGGCATCGGGATCATCAACACAATGCAGGTCCTGTTACGCCGCCGACAGGTCGAGATTGCCATGCTCAAGACAACAGGGTATCGACAAGTTGATCTCTATGGACTCTTTGGCCTTGAAGCCGCGTTGCTTGGCATTGTTGGTGGCATTGTTGGCACGCTTGCAGGGATCGGGGCGAGCTATCTTGTACGTACCATTGTGGAATATGCCTTCCCTTTACACCTCCCAATTACCCTTGACCCCACAACGATTGCTTCGGGATTTGTCATCGGTCTCTCAACCGCTCTTATCTTCGGCTTGTTACCAATCGTACAAGCAAGCCAGATACGACCATTAGCCGTACTTCGTGACAGTAGCGAGACGGTAGGCACAACCTCACGCGCCACGACGCTTGTCTTGCTCATCTTGCTCTCGGTGCTGTTCGTCGCGCTGTCCGCTAGCATTCTAGGGAGTGTGACAACGGCGATTATCGCTGTTTATGGCGGTGCTATCGTGATTTTCGTGCTAGCACTGGGGCTTGGCCTGCTCGTACTAGCAATCTCGAAGCTACCTGTCTACGAAAGGCCACAACCGCGCATCCTGCTCTGGATACTTGCCGCGCTGGGAGCTATTATCGTTGCGGCACTTGTCTCTGGTCTGCTTGGATTATTAGGGAATGCCATCAATCATTATGCCTCGCATCTCGGCAATAGTACGCTCGGTGTCTATGCCTTAGCGGTTCTGGGCGGCTTAGGTCTTGTCCTATTAGGTGGTTCACTCGTCTTCTTTTTCGCGACAATGGTTGATGGTGTCGTCATGTTTACTCCTCGCTCCTGGAAGACGCCTGTGATGTTGGCATATCGCAATATGGGACGCCAACGCCTCCGTACCACGACCACGCTTACCGCGCTTTTTGTTGGCGTATTTGCGATTGGACTTGTCCTTGTCCTGGGGCAAGGCATCAAAGATACCATCACCAGCACGCTCGACACACTCTTCACCCGCAACGTCTTTATCGCTGCGCAACCGAAACAAGAAGGGACGATTCAGACACAAATAGCCCAACAAAAAGGAGTTGATGCTAGCAAAACCGTCGTGAACGTGGTGGTGCGTCAAGTCTATCCACTCTTTATTCAGGGTCAGGATCTGAACACTGTGCTGAAGCGTGTTGCGCCCAAAGGTAAAGGCAATTCCAGGGATGCAGTCAACAAGCTCGCGAGTATCGAGGGGTACACCTTGCAAGAAGGTGGAAATAATATTCCCGTGATTACGCTGCACAGTGGGCGTAACCTGAGTCCGTCTGATGCGGGAACAAATAACGTCCTTGTCAACTCATCGCTCCAGAATGCTCCATTGCGTTTGAATGTTGGTAATACAGTGATTGAGCAGAGCGCGGATGGCACCGTCACGAAAGAGCTAACCGTTGTCGGCTTCTATGATGATTCAGACCCCACGAAGAATCCTACCTTCGCCTCCATTCTGTGCGATGAGAAGGTGGCTACGCAGTTAGGTGCATCATCAACGTTAGCGGTTTACTCGCTCAAGGTTGATCCCAACCAGTTGCCCGCGTTCAAGCGTAACATCAATACAGCCGTCCCAAATGCAATTGTGTTTAGTGTGGTTGATATCGACGCCATCATCAATCAAGTACTTGATAATCTCATCATCTTGCTTACCACCGTTGCATCGTTGGCAATGATTGCTGGCTTGATTATTATTGCCAATGCGGTCGCTCTTGCCATGCTGGAACGGCAACGCGAAATAGGCATACTCAAGTCCGTGGGCTATACGAGTCGTTCAGTACTTGCAACCGTGCTCATCGAGAACGGACTCGTTGGCCTCCTCGGTTCACTGGTCGCGATGCTGCTTGTCGCGGGATCAATCACCGTCCTAAGCAAATTCGTCTTCCAGGTCCAAATCGGCGTTGGTCCGTGGCTCATCGCCCTCATCGTCGCCGTGACCTCGCTCGTCACTATGCTAGTCGCCCTACTTGTATCCTGGCACGCAACCCGTGTGCGCCCATTAGAAGTGTTGCGGTACGAGTAGGGACCGATTTATCGCGTCCTAGCCACCAAATGGATACGTATCGGGCGTGTATGTCTGAATTATCCTGGAAGCTTTTTGCAGTTGCTCTTTATCCCAGCTAATAAGAGGAATGCTAAGTTGATGTGCAACTGCTACGTAAGTAGCATCACCTGCACGCAACTGAAGTTCGTTTGCAATATTGACGGCGGTTCGAATCAATGCAAAATCCATAGGGACGAGACGCATAACACTTACTTCGACTAAATTAGAAATGATTTCTTTTGTGAGTGCTGGGTCTTTCGTTTGTCTTGCAATCGCCGATGTAACTTCTACTAAAAGGAGTAATGGCGCGATGATTAATCCTTCGGTACTTCTGTAATCCTGTATCCATGTAAGACTTCCATTATGATTCGCATCTTGCGGTCTCAACCAACTAACCCATACGCTTGCATCAACTACTACCATATCCATCAAAATTCACGTCTTACGTCATGTATAGCATCAACTGCGCTTATATTATTTGTCCAACGTTTGCCCACTTCTGCTGATAGACGTTCCAGATTTGCCCATGCTCTATTTGAAGCTTCATCAGAAGAAGATATTTGTTGTTTGAGGGGTGGTAGTAAACGCGCCACAACTTCGCCATGATCGACAATCTCGACTGTCTCACCTCTGTCTTTCAAAAGACGTAAGGTTTCGTCAATATGCTCCAAAAGCTCATGTACATCTATTGTCTTCATATCGTTTATGTCCTCCCACTTTTATCATTAACCTACCCTCAACTATACACGATATTTCCTTTGCTTACAATAAAGAAGTGAAGACACAAAATGCACCACTCAGAGATGCTGTATCATCTGAATGGCGCATTGTTTTCTACCTTGTATTACCGTAAATTATCCACCAACCGACGCGCGACATGCAGCCACTCTTCGGGATTGTCGTCTGGAATGGAGCACCCATTCGCGAGAATCAAGCGTCGCCCTTTCGTTTGTGTCACGGCTGCCATGATTTCGTTATCAAGCTCGGCCTCGCTACCGTGCGTCAGAGGACCGCGTTCGGCGAGGCCACCCATGAGACATTTATCAGTCATTGTGAATGCCTCGCTCAGACTGGGACCAGTGAGACGGTCACTCCAACTCAGTGTGGAAACTGGATAGTCGAGGAAGTCGTTGAAGTAAATTTCATCACCTTCCTGACTGGGGTCGGCATGAACGTGTACAATATTGAGCCAACCACCCTTTGCCCCTTCTAATGCTTGTAAGTCATAAGGGCGTCCATAGTGTGTATACTCATCACGAGTCAAGTCGGCATTGGTCGCGCCCATGCTGGAAAAGAAGATGCCACTTGCACCAGCCTCTATCGAAGCCTGAAACAGATGACTTAAGTTCGACGCTATCGTTCCTAAACCTTCCTCGATTGGCGCGGAATGTTTGCGCAACTCCTCGATAGCCTTTTGTTTTCCCATCATGTAAAAGAGGTGTGTCAGAGGGCTAAAATGCGTGACAATGAGCGGATAGTCCGGTCCAAGTTGAGAACGCAGTGTGCGTATGCATACAAGTTGTTGCTCGAATATTGGCGTATCAAGGCCAAGTTTGGGTAACATGCGTACCTGATCCGCCTCGACGAGTAGCTCATCAGGCTTGGGATAGGGTAAATCAGGCATGACTTTGACAATATCCAGGTCGAACTTTTGCTTAAAAAACTCCAATGTATACGCTGCTAGCCGTTCGCCAGACCCTTCCGGCTTGAAATGATGCCAGAAGCAGAAAGGAACACGGTCAACATGCTCGCCTTTTAGTGCCGCGTGAACACGTTCACTCGCCGTCATTGCCGTTGCCATTGTCTATTTATCCCCTTACTTATAATCGTTGTACTGCTCTTGCTCTGGATTGGGTTCCTGGAATGGTGCCTGGGGTGGCGCGATTGGTGGCAACACCACCGCTCCTAATCCCTGTGAGTAGCGTGTCTTATCGTACTCAGACTGCGTATGCGAATGTGACGCAATCCATTCGTCAGCTAAACGTGCGAGAAATGCGCCGAGGACCGCACCGCCTGCGAGCATCGCAACCTTTGCTACTGCTGTACCAACATTACTCATGCGACTCGTTCCTTTCTTTGCTGTAATCGT
>CAXTWV010000004.1:45245-46667 GCA_964248005.1 uncultured Ktedonobacteraceae bacterium
AAAACTCGACTCTTTTGACACTATCTGCTACTATGTTACACAACGTTTTCATACGAATGGCGTGCATGAGAGAGAAGAGAGAATAGTTATGGACGAATTGAAGCGACGTATACAGGTTGCGCGTGGTGAACTGCCTGCGGACCTGGTACTCCACAACGCGAACCTGGTCAACGTATGCACTGGCGAATGCTATTTAGCGGATGTTGCAATCGCGGACAGTCGAATCGTGGGTGTGAGCGAGAAAAATACCACTAACTTACACAGGTATCAAGGACGAGAGGAGCGTGACCTACAGGGGCAATGGCTTGCACCGGGGCTGATTGATGGGCATATGCACATTGAAAGCACTATGCTCGTCCTTCCTGAGTTCGCGCGTCTCGTCACCCCACGAGGTGTGACGACGGTTATGCTCGATCCACACGAGTTCGCGAATGTGATGGGTGTTGAAGGCATCCGTTATGTCCTCGAATCCGGTCGCGGCCTGCCCCTCTCTACCTATATATTACTCTCTTCTTGTGTGCCTGCATCATCATTTGAAAGTCCCTATCGTGTGCTGACGGCTGACGACTTGCTCCCTCTTTTACAGGATGAGCGCGTGTTGGGTTTAGCTGAGATGATGAACATGCCCGGCGTGTTGCAGGGAGATGAGCAAGTCTTAGCGAAAATCGAAGCAACCTTGCAGCGCAATCTGGTTGTTGATGGACACGCTCCTGGCCTCGTGGGACATGATCTTTCCGCTTATGCTGCTTCTGGCATCATGTCCGATCATGAATGTACAACTCTTGAGGAGGCACGCCAACGCCTCCGTCTAGGCATGTGGTTGATGATTCGCGAGGGATCAGCCGCGCAAAATCTTGATGCACTCTTACCACTGGTGCAAGAACTGCATCCACCGCGTGTCTTCTTTGTCACGGATGATCGGGACCCACTCGATTTGACAACCCGTGGACACATAGACTCAATGGTACGACGTGCTATCGAATTGGGGCTAGACCCGGTTGAAGCTATTCGACTCGCTTCCTATAATACCGCGCAATATTTTCGTTTATATCATCGTGGTGCGATTGCGCCAGGCTTTGTCGCCGATCTCGTCGTCTTGGATGATTTGCGTACCTTCAAGGTCGAGTCCGTCTATAAAGATGGTATGCTGGTGGCTCAGAATGGCAAACTGCTGGTCGATATCCCTTCCGCTGCTGTAATGGGCATCGAAACAGACATCGCCATGCATGAGGTCGAGGTAACGAAGACGGTGCATATCGCGCCTATGACGGAACGTGATGTGCGTATTGTTGGCAAACCGGGGCCTATCGAGGTGATTGGTATTGAGAAGGGGCAGATTACAACGACGCACCTGCAAGTAGAGGCTCCCCTTCGGAACGGTGAAATCGTTGCCGACCCGGAGCGCGACCTGCTGAAACTGGT
>CAXTWV010000004.1:46767-50732 GCA_964248005.1 uncultured Ktedonobacteraceae bacterium
TGCGCCATCTGGACGCGGTAGCCGCCGAACTTGGTTGTACCCTCGACCATCCATGTATGACGTTGAGCTTCCTTTCATTATCGGTTATTCCATCACTCAAACTAACGGATCAGGGGTTGGTTGATGTAGAATCATTTACCCTGCTTCCGCTACAAAGGCTATAATTTCTATGTTGCGTAACCTTTCTGAATATCATTGGGCCGAACACATCGACGATGCTTTAGAACTGCTAGCGCGTCTCGACGTAAAAACTGTCCCACTCGCGGGCGGAACACATCTTTTAGGGCTGGACGACGACACTATCGAAGCCGTAGTGGACCTGCGTGAATTAGGTTTATCATACGTCATTGAGGACACACTGAGAGACGTTCATATCGGTGCTATGACCTCGCTCCAAAGCATTGTTGATGCTCCCCTGCTCCAAAGCTTTGCATCAGGTCTGCTCGCTCGTACTGCCCTCGCATCGTCGTCATCGCGTCTTACCCGCAATAGTGCGACACTTGGCGGAACGCTAAGTGCTGGTGCCGCGTCACAGGCCGATATATTGACCGCGCTTTCAGTCTTGGAAGCACAGGTTGTGGTGCGTTCAGCCTCGAAAACATCCGTCAATCTCAGTGGCGGCACGACGGAGCGACCAGGGCTAGCACTGTCAGGAGTGGTCTATAAAGGGAAGCAAGAACGACGCATCGCCTGTGACGATGTGACTAGAGAGCGGCACCCTAACGAACTCATTGTAGAGGTAGTACTTCCCTCGATACACGCGACCTACGGTACGGGCTTCGCACGTGTTGGACGTACACCGACAGATGTAGCTTTGCTCAATGTCGCTGCGTTGGTGGAAGTTGAGCATGATCTCTACAAACGTGTACGCCTTGCATGTGGTGGGGTGTACATGGAGCCAACACGTCTGCTGGCGGTCGAACGTGTACTTGAGGGACAGGCTATTGATGATACTACAAACATTCTAACTGCTCTGCAACGAGGCATGACTGAATTTCGTCCACCCACTGATGCCCGCGTGAGTGGTGGCTATCGTCGTGTCAGTGGTGCGAAACTCGCGCAACGTGTGCTTGAAGAGGCAACCTATCTTGCACGTCAGCAGGGATTGTTGACGGCACAAAGCGGTACAAGTAAGGAAAACAGATAACAATGGAACTTGAGTTACGTGTCAATGGTGTGGTTGAAAGTCTGGATGCAACTCCTAACGAGTCGCTACTGACATTATTGCGTCGCAATGGATATACAAGCGTCAAACAGGGCTGTGAAACAGGTGAGTGTGGTGCGTGTACGGTGCTGGTCGATGGTGTTCCTAAAACAAGTTGCGTGATGCTTGCCGCGCAAGGGGGAGGCTGTACACTGACAACTGTTGAAGGACTACAAACCGCAAATGTATTACAGCCTATCCAGCAAGCATTTATTGCTATGGGTGCTGTCCAGTGTGGCTTCTGTATTCCTGGCATGATGCTATCCGCATCGGCTCTACTGAAGCGCACACTCGACCCGACAGAAGATGATGTTCGTGATGCGCTCTCTGGCAATCTCTGTCGTTGTATGGGCTACGAAAAACCAGTACAAGCGGTTCTAAGAGCAGCGTCTATTCTGCGTGGTGATGTACCAGCCGAATATGGGAGCGTCAATGGAAACACTTTGAGCGGCGCACGCGTGTCAGGCAGACAGCGTGCGGTAGTGCTCGATGGAGCAAATGCCACTACTGGAAAACAACGTGTCATACAACCCGTGACCCCTTTCACCGGAGTAGGAAACTCGCCATTCACTGTCATTGGGAAATCGGTTCAGGCTGTTGACTCAGTAAAAACTGTGACAGGCCGTGCTGCTTTTACCGATGATCTGTCTCTCAAAGGTATGCTCTACGGTAGAATGTTGACCAGTCCCCATGCTCATGCTGTTATTCGTAGTATTGATGCCTCTGAAGCAAGAGCAATGCCCGGTGTCCATGCTGTGTTGACATATGAGGATGTACAACGTGTGCCTTATGCAAGTGGGAGTGAAGCAGGTCCGCAAGATCGCTATAGCCTCGATTATATTGTACGTTATGTTGGTGATCGCGTCGCTGCTGTTGCCGCGGAGACGCCCGAACTCGCGCAACAAGCCCTGGAACGTATCCGCGTTGAATACGATGTCTTGCCCATGCTACTCGATCCCCGTCAGACATTAGAAGCAAAGGGCGTACAGATTCATACCGAGTCGGAGTCGCGCAATATCTATTCCGCCGAGCGCAATGTTGCGGCACGCACACGCACCGAAACGGGCGACGTGGAGCGTGGCTTTGCGGAATCCGATATGGTGATAGAAGGCGAATACCTTACGCCTATGACGCGACAGGCAGCACTTGAAACACACAGTGTCATCACCTATTTTGACGAAGACGATTATCTTGTTGTGCGTTGTAATGCTTATACCCCACATCGTGTACGACGTGTGCTCGCATCCGTACTCGGTATTGCTCCGCATCGCGTTCGTATCGAACAACCTCCACTTGGTGGTAGCGCGACGACGCAGCAATCTATTTTGCTTGAAGATATCTGTGCGCTTTTAACGCAAGCGACGCGAAGACCTGTACGACTGGTCAACTCGCGTGCTGAGGAGTTGCGCGACAGTGGCATATACCCACAACATATTGTACGTATGAAAACAGGAGTTAAGCGCGACGGCACGCTGATTGCGAACCAGATGATTGTACTCGCGAGTACCGGTGCTTACGGGATGTACACGCCAACAAGCAAAAACGTGCTGGAACTTTATTCGTGCTCTCATACGCGTTTTGTGACAGAGGTGCTCTATACAAATCATCCCCCTGCGAGTAACACGCCTGCTACTAACGCTGAGATGTTTGCGCTCGAATCACAGATGGATGAGATTGCAAAGAGGCTTGATATAGATGTGATTGCTTTAAGACGCAAAAATTGGGGTACAACAGGAGCGTCAGTCGGTGCAGAGAGTAGAGTGCCAGAATGTATGCAATTGGTCGAGACGAAACTGCAATGGAATACGAAGCGGAGTCAAACGTGGAATAGTCGTCTTCATCGGGGTGTTGGAGTTGCATTCACACGTTATGATACTACGCTTAGTGATGTCGAGAGCAGTGGAGCTATTATCAAGCTGAATGAAGATGGTTCGTTTGATGTCTTTGTGAGTGTCGCCGATCCCACTCTCAAGACAATGCTTGCGCAAATCGCTGCCGAAGTGCTGAACGTGTCGGTAGACGATATTCTCCTACACACATCTAGTACAGATATCACTCCATTCGCCACAACAACAAATGCTGCCTCTACGCTCTACAATGCTGGTGCGGCCCTTCGCCGTGCCGCGGAACAGATGCGACGACAGGTGCTTATTATTGCGGGACGCTTGCTCAATGGAATGCCTGAGACCCTGACCATACACGAAGGAACAATTACACCATCACCACTCAATGGGCAAACGCTCACGTTTGCTCAGGTCGCCATGCACCTGCTTGCAAATGAAGGCAAACAAATCGTCGTCAGTGCATCGTGGAAGGAAGCACATCCTCCCACTACGTATGCTGTACATGGCGCGGAGGTTGAGGTCGATACCGAAACAGGAGCGGTACGTATGGTGAAACTTATTGCCGCTCTCGATGCTGGACGTGTTATTCATCCCGTATTATCTGAAACACAGGTACAGGGTAGCATGACACAGGGATTAGGGCTTGGTGTGAGTGAGGAAGTACTTTACGACACACAGGGACAGGTGCTTACTACAACATTCAGCGACTATCACATCTACAACGCAGCAGAGATGCCAGAGATGCAAACTTATCTCCTACAAAATGAGACGGCATCTATGGGTGTTTTTGGAGCAAAATCCGTGGTAGAAGTCGCGCAAAGTGGTGTTGCACCCGCGATTGCCAACGCAGTAGCCGATGCCCTCGGCTTTCGTATACGCCAACTTCCGCTTACCCCCGAACGCGTCCTACGCGCCAT
>CAXTWV010000005.1:0-1567 GCA_964248005.1 uncultured Ktedonobacteraceae bacterium
GTGATAAATCGGTCCCTACAGATATCCGTACTATTTTGTTAAAGAGCATCATTACACCCTGTTGGTACACCACAATATTACAGGACGTAAGTAGCTTAGCGTTTCAACATCCTCCAACAAGGGTGTAATGAATGAGACCCCTACAGAGCAGGTATCACAAAGCGAGGTCGCCTGTGCGTCTAATGGGGAGACGATCTGAGGGTTTGGAAACATAATGGGGATATTTACGCTCGACGCGCCACTGCATACGGCGTATCTTTGCTTCGATAAACTCTAGCGAGAGACGCTGGTAAATCTCTTCCCACTGATCGAGAACCTGTGTACGATCATGCTTCGCAATGATTTTCAAGCTCTCGGCACCCATGCGTTTACGTAAATCGGCATCAGCAATGAGTATATCCATGTAGTGTGCCATTTCACTGCTATCGCCACCCTTAAAGAGAAAACCATTCTTTTCGTGATGCACTAGTTCAGGCAATGCATACGCGTTCGCGGCAACCACAGGAAGCCCACAAGCCATTGCCTCCATTGTGGCAAGGCTCTGTAAATCCGCCTCAGAAGGGATGACGAAGAGTTCTGAGGAGCGGCGCAACGCGAGCAAGTCAGCATCGCGCACATAGCCCAGGAAGCTCACGCGGTTCTCTATATTCAGCTGTGTAACCTGAGCGCGTAACTCTTGCTCGGCTGGCCCTGTACTCACAAGAGCTACATGCGCGTTGGTATGCATTTTCGCCACGGCATCAATAAGCACATTAACCCGTTTCTCCTCGCTTAAACGATTGACATGGAGAATGAGCGGCTTATCCTCTGGCAAGTTGAAACGCTTGCGAATAGTGGGATCAGGTACACCAGGAGTAAACTTGGTCAGGTCGATGCCATTAGAAATTGCTTTTGCGGGTGCGCGTAATCCATGATCGTAGAGCAGTTTCAGCGCGGTCATTGTTGGAGCAGTCACATATTCACAGCGATTACAAAAATTGACTAGATAGGAATAAATGACATTGCTAAAATGCTTGCCGATTAAAGGATCATTGGTGAGCGAACGGCTCATATTGATGGGAAGATAATGATTTGTCGCGACAACAGGTTTACGTAAGCCACCAGCCAGAATTTGCGCGATGTTACCAAGAACGACAGGAGAGTGAATATGAATGATATCGGGTTCACTTTTTTTGATCAGGTTACGCATCGGCATAAACGGCAGGAATGGAATGCGTAACTCTTTATAGGCAGGCCATTCAATCGAGGAGAAGCGATAGACACGCACGCCTTGTTCGAGACGGCGTGCATCGCGCATACCATAACTTGGAGCCGTAACCCATACTTGATGCCCACGCTGCACAAGATCGACCGCGAAGTCATGCGTAACCGTCGGAACACCGCCAATCATAGGGGGATACTGATCTGTCACGATCATAATATGCATGGTTATGGCTCACTTCTGAAATGTTTTATTCTATGCATCTCTGCGTAGGGACCGATATATCACCTAAACTTTGCGATTGACATGCCGACGAGGACGTGATACAAAGGTGCCTACAACAAACTTTATTAACACAACGCAGGG
>CAXTWV010000005.1:1577-6297 GCA_964248005.1 uncultured Ktedonobacteraceae bacterium
TATACCCCTCCGTTTGGGCTATTGACTGGCCTACGTGGAGGTGATACATCGGTCCCTACAAGACAGGTTATTACGACTCGGCAGGCGTCTCAGCAGGTGCTTCTGGTGCAGCAGCCTCAGCAGCTGCTTCCGCAATAGCATTGGCTTCCGCAACCTCTGCGCGTGTTGAAGCAACCTTTGCGATAGGCTCGTCGGCATCGGTGAGCAAGGTAAACCCTTGTGGCAATTTCACGTCACGTGCATGAAGAGTTCCGTCAATTTCCGTGAGTGACGAGATATCGACATCGACGTTATCAACGAGATCAGAGGCAAGGCACTCGACCTCCAAAGCCTCAATGAGGTGAAGTAGCACTCCGCCTTCATTCTTCACAGCGGGTGACTCACCAACAAAATTCAACGGCAGTTTCATGGTCATGCGCTCGGTCAGGCTCACACGGGAAAAGTCCACGTGGATGATTTTGCCCGACTTGGGGGCATGTTCGACGTGACGAATAAGGGCTGTCTGGATCGTGGCGTCGGGCATCTTGAGGCTAAGAATACTTGTTGAGTGATGCGCTCTACGCAATCTATCGAACAGAACGGCGTCAATCTGCACAGCCTGTGATGGCTCGTTGTGTCCGGTAATGTTCGCGGGAATGATTCCTGCTCTGCGTAGCTGCTTGGTTTTCTTGCCCAGGATTTCTCGTGGAGCTATTTCTAATTCTACTCTATCTGCCATGCTAATGTTTCCTCTTTCTCATGAACAACTAAATTTTTCTCAAGTATACACCCTTCCTCTTTTTGTGGAAAGGGGGCAATACGGTTTATCTTTTTAGATATCTCTCTTGCTAATACGTTTCTTATCCTCTACTCGCGTCTACGCCCAACTCTTTTCGCTCTTCTTGTGCGGAAAAACTCCTGTAGGGCGTCAATTTCAAATGTATTGGGGACATCGCTTGCCCGTAGCCAACCTTTGCGTGCAATCCCTATACCATAACGCATTACATCCAATCCTGCAAGCGCATGAGCATCAGGGTCAACCGGAATACGAACACCCTTATCGCGTGCCTTGTGTACTAAGTGCCAGTCCAAATCGAGACGCGAAGGGTGTGCATTGATTTCGATACACACATCATGAGCCGCAGCAGCATCAATCACCGCTTCCATATCAAGCTCGTAGCCTGACCGACCCAGCAAAATACGTCCTGTAGGATGTCCAATGATATCGACATAGGGATTTGCGATGGCACGCAACATACGCTGTGTCTGCTCTTCAGGCGAAAGCGTAAAATTGCTATGGATAGAGGCAACCACAAAATCAAGACTAGCGAGCGTCTCATCGTCAAAATCCATCGACCCATCACGCAAAATGTCGCACTCGGTCCCTTTGAGGATGTAAAAACGACCAGCAAATTCTTCGTTCAGACGGTCAACCTCTTCACCCTGTTTACGCAAGCGTTCTTCGTTCAGCCCGTTCGCATACGCTGCTACTTTACTGTGATCGGTCAAGCCAAGATAGCTATAGCCACGCTCCATACACGCTTCCGCCATCTCCCGAATGCTATTTTGTCCATCGCTCCACGTCGAGTGCGCGTGCAGAATACCGCGAATGTCGCTAGCTTGCAACAGTTTGGGCAGTTTGTGCTGGGCTGCCGCCTCAATCTCTCCCATGTCTTCGCGCAACTCAGGCTCAACATAGTCCATACCAAGCGCAGCATAGATATCGGTCTCATCTTTACAGGGAATGAGTTCGCCCTGTGGGTCTTTGCCCTTGAAGAGACCATAGTCATTGATGGTCATGTTCATACTCAAGGCGCGACGCCGTAATGGAATGTGATGCTCACGCGACCCTGAGAAGTGATGAAGCGTATACGGAAATTGGCTATCATTGACGAGGCGCAGGTCCATTGCGATACCACTGCTCAGCACAACGCTTGACTTCGTATCACCTTTCCCTGTAATCGCTTGTACTGAAGGTTGTTGGGTGAAAAAATTCATAATCGCGTTGCGCGTCTCACTACTCGCATCATCGGCAACACTCAGCACCATGTCGATATCCTTGACCGTTTCACGACGCCGACGCAAACTTCCCGCGACTTGTAGACGTACAACGCCAGGAAGTGTGGCAAGAGCCGCACGTATCTGCTCTGCCTCATCCTCTGCAACTGGATATAAGAAGCGTCCTGAATGTTGGGCGAGCAGTTCGATGCCTTGTAATATTTTATCTTGTGTCTTTTTGCCAAACCCTGGCAGGTGTGCGACTTTATCATCTTTACATGCTTGCTCTAATTCAGCAATGCTCGTGACATGCAGTTGCTCGTAGATTGCATTGATTTTCTTGGGACCCACACCCGGAATACGCGTCATATCAAGCTTCACCTGTGGCGTGTTCGCACGCAACTCATCATAAAACGTGATGTGACCCGTCTCCACCGCCTCTTCGATACGCTTGATCGTCCCCGGTCCTAGTCCGGGTGTACCTTTGAGCTTGTTCTCACGTACAAGAGACGCAACATCTCCATCGAGAGAGCCGAGAGCGCGTGCGGCATTCTGATACGCGCGTACCTCAAAGACGCTACTCTTTTGCTTGAGTTCAAGCAAGGTAGCAATCTCTTCCAAGAGATTTACAATCTGATTTTTATCCATTCGGCCCCTCGATATACTATATATTATGTCAGGCGCATATCAAAAAATTCGGGTGAGTGCGTGGTGACTTCAAACGGGTTGCGCCCTTTCAAATCTCGGTTCAAATAGCGTTTGCAATCAAAGTGGACGACAAGCCAACAGTATAATTCAGTCGTGACAAATACGGCGTCCCACGGCTTCTCGTCGTCCATCGTCAACAATTTGTTGCAGACAAAGCAGTGTGCCATACCTGCCTCTACCGCCTGCTCGAACCACTGGTAGACAAACTGGTGCATATCGTCCAACACCATCATATCCAGGCTCGATTCGGGATATCCGAACAGCACAGGATCAGGGCATTCGCGGAAGTCAGAGCTAACACGGCTCAAAGCGACAATAGGTGCCTTCACCGTAATTTTGATTTCGTCTTCATCTCCATCCTGCGACGCGAGCACCGCATCAGTCAGTAGCAAGCCCTCGCGAGCAAACCAGGAGAGTAATTCGTTTCGCATAAGAACATTTTACCATGCGATGTATAGATGAATGTAGGGGTCTAATTCATTACACCCTGTTGGCAATACACACCGTTCGAGGACAGATGAATGTAGGGACCAATTTATCACGTCCTTGTTGGCAACACACAATGTTAGAGGACAGACGATTGTAGGGACCGATGTATCACGTCCTTGTCGGCGATTGAAAAAGCCAACAGGACGTGATACATCGGTCCCTACAATCGTTTCGATTATTTCATTTCAGAAACTGATATTTCCTGCAATAGCCATGAGTTACCATCGGGGTCGCTGAAGGCAACATATTTAACGCCACCCATATCGTCAACCTCGCCCACTTCAACACCTCGGCTAACGAGTGCTTCGCGGGCCTGTTGTATGTCAGCTACGACCAAGTGCAGACCCTTTATCATGCCGGGCTGCATTTCAGACATTTCGCCCATGCCAGTCCCAATGACAATCGAACAAGCCGACCCAGGAGGTGTGAGTTGAACAACTCTCATTCCGTTCCCTGGCTGAACATCATGGTCCACATGAAATCCAATCTTTTCAGCGTAAAAAGTCTTGGCGCGGTCAACATCGGAGACTGGTATCGGTACAAGCTCAAGTTTCATATCCATGTGTAGCTCCGTTATATCTTTTTCACAATTTCCTCAAGACGGTCATAGGTATCATTGGCACCACCTTCCATGCCACTCTGCAGCACGCTATCACGGTCAGCAACCGTCTGGAAGATTGATTGAATACGAAGTTGAGTTCTTCCTCCAGGCAATGCCTCAAATCTGATCGTCTCCAGCGTCACATGTCCTGTCTCTGGTAAGCCTTCAAACTCAAAGGTTTGGATAACGCGCTCAGGTGCAAGGATTTCATGATATACGCCGTGAAATGCGTATTCATTTCGCTCAGCGTCCCGATTGATAAAGCGCCATTGACCCCCTGGCCTCACATCCATTTTGTCAACTTCCGTTGAAAGATATCTTGGTCCCCACCATTGTGATACAAGTGCTGGGTCCATGCATGCCTTAAAGACGAGTTCTCGCGGTGCATCAAATTCGCGCGTGATAAGAATTTCTTGTTTGCCTGGTTCTGCGCTCACTGTGATTGTTTTCGTTGCCATAGCAGTCACTCAACTTTCTTCTTTTTTTCATTTTCGAGAACAACATCCAAAGCGTCGAAACGTTCGCTCCACCTCTGCTGCATATTCTGAATCCATGTTTCAAATTCGGACAGCGTATGCGGATTGAGGCGGTACAAGTGCTTTTGCGCACGTTTTTCCATGTCCACTAAGCGTGCCTCACGAAGCACCTTGAGATGCTGTGAGATCGCCTGAGGACTCATTGGGAATCGCTCATAGATCGCAGTAGCAGGTAACTCACCCTTGCTTGCAAGCAATTCCAAAATGTTCCGTCTTGTGGGATCGGCAAGTGCAACAAACATATCCATGCAAGTATTGTAAACCAATTTCTTAATTAAGTCAATTCTTTATAAAGATTTCGCTCTCCTCCACAACGTACTCCACTCTGGTTTACTGAATGATGTAAGCTCGCGTCCCTCTTCGCGTGCAATGTCTTCCATTGCTTGAAAGCGACGATAGAACTTGCGGT
>CAXTWV010000005.1:6397-11101 GCA_964248005.1 uncultured Ktedonobacteraceae bacterium
TCTTTGCCAGCCTTAATACGTTCCTCGCGCTTGATAGCTTCCCAATTCTGCACAACCTGATTGGCACCGCTCACCTCGACATCGCCAAAGATATGTGGATGCCGCCGAATCATTTTGGCGTTAATGTGCTCATAGACATCGCCAAGCGTAAATTCTTCAGCCTGTCGCGCAATCTCAGCGTGAAGGTAGACTTGCAGAAGCAGATCACCAAGCTCTTCGGCAAGCTTATCCATGTTGTTCTCTTCGAGTGCTTCGACGACCTCGTAGGTCTCCTCAATCACGTAGCGTGTCAATGTTTGATGGGTCTGGGCGCGATCCCATGGACAGCCATCGGGGTCGCGTCGCAAGCGCATAATGAGATAACGCAGAGTTTCGGGGAGGCGTAACGCCTGCATTTCATCGGTAGCTGGAACATAAAGTGTACTCAGGTGGTTCGCATAGGTGTTGCGGTCAAGCTCATACAATGGCATCTCGATAACCGTTTCATCGCTATCAGCCTCGGAAGAGGTGACGCTAGCAGCTCGCACCAGCTTTACAGGCCATTCGTCAGGGTAACATTCGCTCAATGCAAGTTTGACCTCACTGGCAAGGCGACGATTGTATACCTGTGTGACAAGCAAGGGAATCGTGGGAATAATCTTCCCCGCGATCTCATCTGATCGCAGAGTCGCAAGCGTGGTCGCGTCGAGTAGTTGTGTGCCAGCATCAAATGGGTCAAGTCCAACAGCAGTACACACTGGCTCAATAAATGAGAGTCCTGCAACGATAGCGGTACTCAAAGCACGCTCTTTCGCGAGACGTAACACAAGCTGTACCGAAGACTCGCCGATCAGCGGATGTCCAGGGACGGCATAGATAATGGGTTGTTGTGCCGCAAGTGTACACACCTCTTCCGCAATCTGCTGATAAAGCGTACTCCAATCCACCGACTCCTCATACAGCGAGTCAAACGAGATGATGTGCAATGTTGGAAGTTCGGCTTGCAATGGTTCAACTGTTGGATGAATGACAGTACGAAAATACACCGTTTGCTGCTGCTCGGCGGCCTGCGCAAGTAACGCGCGAGCCTGTAACGTCAAGTCTTGTATAGAACCTGGACCAAGGCCCAGGATAGTAATTGCTGCTGTCATGTAGTTGTGTGTTCTCCTAGTAGGGACACGATTTATCGCGCCCACGTTTCCGATTTATCGACAGAACGGGCGCGATAAATCGTGCCCCTACAATATCCATATCTTCTTGTTAATCGGACACGATAAATCTAGTACCTACCACCATTCATATGAACGGTAACATACTACTAATAGTAGCATATGATATATGCCCAAAGACAGGAAATTCTTACGGTCCCCTGGGTTTTGATTGTCTACCCTCTTGACAAAACACCTTCGATGTTCTACTATTACAAATAAGTTTGTATTGCAAAGTCATTTGCACGACACTCAGAGAAGGACCTGGATATGATCATACCAAAGCAAAGACTACAAGAACTCAGGCGCATACGTATCGTCACAAAGAATTATGCTATGCTACGTGGCTTACAAGGAATACCGTTTGGCTTGCTCTTCTTCTATATGGCGGTGTTTGAATTAAAGTGGCTAAACGTGCCAGATGAGTCATTAGACCTTGTAATCTTTATCGGCTTCATCGTGTTTTTTGTCTCTCTAGCTCTCCATCCTATCATTGGTAAATATTATGACCGAATGTTTGGTACTGTGCAACAAGCATCAGGTAACAGCTTAGATAAAACTATTACAGGACTTCTCTTTGCTGTTCTCGTTGTCGGGGGTATGCGTCTCGACAAGACGCTTACACTGCCAATAAGCGCAACAGGTTTTGCCATCGCGCTTGTTCTCCTGATCTGCTGGTGGCAAACGAATGCATTTCGTACACATTTGCTTATCCTTGCCCTTATAACAGCATTCCTCAGTCTAGCACCATTGGCAGGACTCACGGCATTTCACATGTTGTTTCTTCCAGGTCATGGAGGCTACGAACTTGTATACGGTGTGCTTTTGACAATTGGCGGTCTCTGCGATCATCTCCTTCTACTTCGTGCCTTTAGACAAACACAGAAAGCATATCATGACAAAGCCGTTTGAAGAACTTTCCGAGTTAAATAAACTCATTCACGAACCAGTACGCTTAGCGATTATGACTTCGCTCTCGGCCTGTAACAGTGCTGAGTTTCTCTTTCTCCAGAACATGTTAGGGTTAACAGTCGGGAACCTTTCTAGTCACCTTGCGAAACTTGAAGAAACTGGTATGGTACAAATTCAAAAACAATTCGTGGGTAAGAAGTCCAGTACAATGGTTAGCCTGACAGAAAAGGGGCGCAAAGCGATTGAACGTCACTGGCAATTGTTAGAACAATTGCAGAAAAGTGCTGAGCAAGTAACTTCACTACAAGGAAATGTTCAGATGAATCTAGGAGGGCTACCCTCATGAATGTGTTACTTACCTCAAACAGAGATACCTCAACACTACTACGTAAGGCCAGTGTTGTTCTGCTTGCAGGAGTTCTTGCTGCTCTCATCTTTCTTCCAGGGACAAACTGGGACAATGGACCAGCACCAAGCATGACAGGAAAAGTTATAAGCATTACCCCTGCAACTCCGCAAGAAAAAGCTCAGGATAGCACAAGACTAGGAACTGTGCTTATCCAGCGAGCCGATGGCTATCAACTTTTACTGCGCGTGAAACACGCCACAGGAGATGGATGTTTGGGAAGCTATGCATTACATTTATCAGACATCACAGTTGGCGAGTCGGTCACAACACGCTACTGGCCTGATACTCCCGATACAGCATCAAATCCACACAAAGGCTCTGCTGTTTATATAAATGACCAATGTTAGTATCAAATCCCATAGGCTATGTTATAATAATTCTCATAGCGGCTGAATCCGCACAAATCGTACATATAAGAGGATACATAGACTATGCCAACACGCGAAGATGCTTATAAACTTATGACAAGCCATGTCAAGAACGAAAGCTTGCAAAAACATATGCTCTCCGTAGAGGTCGCGATGCGCTTCTACGCCCGTAAATATGGTGAAGATGAAGAGCTTTGGTCCATGACTGGTTTGCTACACGATAGCGACTACGAGGAATATCCTGATCTGCATACACATACGCATATAGCTGCTGAATGGCTGCGCGAACAGGGTTATGACGAGCGCATCATCTATGCTATTCTGGCGCACAATGACCTCAACCTTGACTCCAATCCACGCACAACACTTCTAGCAAAGGGCTTGTATGCGTGTGACGAGGTAACGGGCATGATTACGGCAACAGCCCTTGTACGCCCTACCAAAAGCATTATCGGCCTCGAAGTCTCCTCGGTACGTAAGAAGATGAAGACAAAGGGCTTTGCCGCAGGGGTGAACCGTGACGATCTGGTACAAGGCGCGGCAGAACTTGGCGTTGACCTAGATGAACATATCACATTCGTTATTCAAGCCATGTCCAGCATCGCCGACAAACTCGGCTTAGCAGGCGTCAATGTAGGGGTCTAATTCATTACACCCTCGTCCCGTACCAAGTCTAATTAAGAACGAGCGCAATCATGTCCATGTCTCAACGACGACCACAGCAATCACCACGAGGGCCAGCGCAGCGCATGTTTACCGCAAGTGAAGTGGCGGAATTTGAGTATTGCCCCCTTGTCTGGTGGCATGAACAATTCGAGCCTGCGTCACACGCGGATAGCGAGGACCTGTTCGCACGCCTCGTAGAACTAGAACACGACCATGATACACAGGCTCCCGCACTACCAGAGTACCAGATGATTGAGCAACTCCTTGTCAAACGGGGTGCCTTTGAAGTCGGGCGTCAACAGCACGCCGAACATGCCGAAGAGGTCGCCGAGATTGAAGAGGAGCGTATCAGCGTCCCCATGGTCAGTACGCTGACACGACCTTTACTGCTAGCCGCAGTGGTTATTCTTGCGGTTGCGGCTGTGTTAATTTTGATTGCCTTGGCATTACGATAATGTAGGGGTCTAATTCATTACACCCTGTTGGCAATTGATTCTGTCTACAGGGTTGACGAAACGTTTCAATGTCCCCAACATGGTCAATCGCCAACAGGGTGTAATGAATTAGACCCCTACATGGAGAAGAAGGAGAGAGCATACACCATGGCGACAAGCATTCTTTTCCCCATTGGATTATGCCTATTCGTGCTTGCGTTGGCCTTGCTCATCCTGCTCCTCAATGACCGACGGCATCAGAAGCGGCGACTGCTTGAAGAGCGGCACCGTGCGTTAGGATTGCCTCCTGGTGAACTTGTATATGAAGATGCAGATGGACAAGGCGAGCCGCTTAGCTCTAATCACTACCCACTCGTGGGCAAGCCCGACTATGTGGTGCAATTACCAGATGGGCGGCCTGTGCCGATAGAACTAAAATTGAACGTGCAAGGTGCTACAATACCCTATAGCAACCATGAGGTACAACTCGCAGCCTATTGTCTGCTTTTGGAAGAGTATTTTCCTGAAACGCCGCCCACGCATGGCATTTTGCGCTATGCAGACTGTGAATTTACCATTGATTATACAGCCGTACTCAAAAGAAAAGTTCTGCGCCATTTAGAGCAGATGGCAAAGTGTACCGAGCAACAGCCGCCACCATTGGCGACCCAACGCATCGCCAAATGTCGCGCCTGTGCCTATAAACCCATGTGTCCCGTCGGACGCGG
>CAXTWV010000005.1:11201-18882 GCA_964248005.1 uncultured Ktedonobacteraceae bacterium
GCATCGCCAAATGTCGCGCCTGTGCCTATAAACCCATGTGTCCCGTCGGACGCGGGAAATAATACTGGTAGGGACCGATGTATCGCGTCCTCCGCACGAGCGAAGCAATGTGCGGTCCCCACGTATTTAGCGGATGCACCAATTGATGCGGTTGAACAAATGAATCTGGATATGTCGCTGGTAGGGACCGATTCATCGCGTCCTTGTTCGGGTGTCGAGGGGCAAAAGGACACGATGAATCGGTCCCTACCAATAAAAAGGAAAGAGTAACATGCCAAGTGAAGTTATTGAATTACATGGTCATATCATCGACTCATGGACACTACCGCGCACGTGGGATGCGATTATGGACCGAGGCGGCAACTTTGCCGTCGAGGAGATGCGTGTTGGTGTCAACAAAACCGAGACCAGCTATGCACGTCTTCGGGTTGATGCACCAGATGACGCGACACTCGACCTCATTCTAACGGAGATACAACAGTTTGGGGCCGTCCTCACGCATAAAGAAGACGTGGTGACGACCGCCGTTGAGCAAGATGGAGTACTCCCTTCCAAGTTTTACTCAACGACAAACCTTCCCACACAGGTACGCATCGGTGGACAATGGATCACGGTCGAGGGCATCGAAATGGATGTCGCGGTCATCGTTGACCGTGTGAAGAAACGCGCGTATTGTCAGCCAATGCATGATGTGAAAGTGGGAGATGCGGTCGTTGTAGGTCATAACGGTATCCGTGTCCAGCCGTTCGAGCGTGGACGTGAACGCGAGGCATTCGCCTTCATGCAAAGCGATGTTTCCTCGGAGCGCGTCAAAGTGCTTGCGATTCAGCAAATCGCGCAGCAAATGAAGGATGTACGCGCCCACAATGGCAAAATTCTGTTTGTACTTGGACCAGCCGTTATTCACACAGGTGCAGGTCGCTATGTCGCTGAATTGTTGCGCCGTGGCTATGTACAGGTTATCTTTGGCGGTAATGCGATTGTGACGCATGATGTCGAGTCGGCCTTATTTGGCACCTCGCTCGGCGTCAATCTCAAAACAGGCGAGCAGGTCGAGGGCGGACATCGCAACCATCTACGTGCCATCAACGCCATCCGTAGCGTAGGGTCATTAGAGAAAGCTATCGAGACAGGCGTGTTGAAAGATGGCATTACCTATGAGGCCATCAAGCGCAACGTGCCAATGGTACTCGCGGGTTCTATCCGTGATGATGGTCCCATGCCCGGTGTTATCGCCGACATGCAAGAAGCCCAAAAGCGTATGCGTCAGGAGGTGCAACAGGGCGTCGAGATGGCAATTATGGTCGCCTCCATGCTCCATGCCATCGCGACCGGCAATCTCCTCCCTGCATCAGTACGTACCGTTGTTGTAGACATGAACCCCTCCGTCGTCACCAAGCTCGCCGATAGAGGCACCTTTCAGGCAGCGGGTCTCGTCACCGACGCCGAATTGTTCTTGCGCGAATTGTTAGAGGCACTGGCGTAAGATGATGTTCTTCAACCAATGAATTAGACCCCTACAGACGTTCTTCTGGAGGCCGATTAAGAATAGCATGGAAAGCAATAGAATGCAGAGAGAAGGAGAATATGCTATGCAAAACAGACAACAGCCATTCCAGGGAAATGTTTCTGAATCGGGGCACCGTGCCGAAGGAAGTACGCCAACGGGGAGTATGCTGGAAGAACAGAGGCAGCAGGAATATTTATTGAGCCTGGGCTTCACATGGGACGAGACCTGTAAGTTACAATATCAGCGTACACATCTCTACGAAAATGTCGAGATGCAGCAACGTATGGCGGACGATAGCCGTATCCACTTTGCACGTTGGCTCTATGAGCAAGGCGAAATCAACGAAAAGTAATACTGCTTGTCACAGCCCCAGAGATATGCTATACTCACGGCGGAGAGATGTCAGAGTGGTCGAATGTGCCGCTCTCGAAAAGCGGTAAGGTGCAAGCCTTCGTGGGTTCGAATCCCACTCTCTCCGCGTGGAGGAGTCTCATAGTGGTCTAGTGAGCACGACTGGAAATCGTGTAAGGTGAAAGCCTTCGTGGGTTCAAATCCCACCTCCTCCGCCCAGCCCCTGAAGCCACTTCCTGTATACAAATAGCCAGACCATGCATTGATAACAGCTTGACTGCTTCACGGTAGCTACACTTGTTGCCCCAATAGACGTTGTACAAGTTGTATCAGTTCTCTCTCTTCACCTGTGATGGGAAATAAATGAATGTTTCCATGCTGTATGATTTCCGCGAGGTCGGAGGAGGAGAACGAGGAAGGTTTTTCTTGCCAGAGTGTTGCGATCTCGTCAGCAATCCGTCCACTACCCGTAAAAAGAAGAAGAGGACGCCCCTGACGCACGTTGTACAATATCTCTTTTTTGGCGATAGACCCACCATTGACGACCATTGCCACCGAGGAGCGTCCCTGAGCGTATAGTTGTGCTAGCTGATACATGGTCTCTGTCTCGCCGCCCCATTCATTTGTCTCGACAAGCACAAAATGCGAATGATTTGGATCAAGCGACACAAGTTCATCACTTACTCCGTTAGATGAAGCCTTCCCTGGATAGGTCACTGACCCTTGAGGAGAAACGCCAAGCAGTGGTGAACGATGCTGTTGCGCTGCCACACCCTTTCCCATTAATTCCATCACACCCGCCTGCGTGCCACCATCGACAATTAGCACATTACGTGTGACCGCAAGCTGGGCAATGCCATGTGTAAAGAGGTTTTCAAGGTTAGGGTACAGCTTTTCATCCATCAAAGATGCGCCCCCTACCAGCATAATAAGATCATTATAGGCAGGGATGTTCAAAAGTGGAAGCAGGTCTCGCGCATTCGTACCTGCTGGAGGAAATACAGTCAATGCGGAATTGCCATTAGGAAAAACTATATTCTGCTTCCTAAGTACTTGCTGACCTGATTGCATATCCATAATTCTACTCGCTTCCTACTTTATCTCTGACTTTACGTATTCTCAGATCATGGTATCACAACGAGTAGGGGTTTGAAAAGATACACTTGAAGGAAAGAAGAAAATGGAGTATAGTATCTATCAATAAGAATGCGCTACTATCGAACGATAAGAGGAGAAAATGTATTTGTAGTGATGATGCGATATCATACATAAATGCACAAATATTTGCTTGTTATATGAACAAATAGTAGGGGAAGGCACTGATTGATCTCTCTTAACCTACTCTACAAAGGGGGACAGGATGACTATACAGGAAGAGCCAAGACTTAGTATTTTCATTAGTCACTATGCGGCAGAGGCAGAGCTTGCGAAAGCGTGGAAAAAGTTGCTCGAAGAAATATCGCTGGGCCTGATTCGCGTCTGGTATTCCAGTGATCAAAATCCGGGTGGTGGCGTTCCCATTGGAGATTGGCGTACTACATTATATACACGGCTCAAGGAATGCAAGATTGTGCTTGCCCTTCAGACACGCGTTAGCAATGGACGGCCCTGGATTATGTGGGAGTGCGGTGTCGCAAGCGGGGTCGAAAAAGTGCGAGCGATTATTCCCATCTTGTACTCTATTGAGCGCGGCAAACTTGGAAATCCTCTTAGTGACTACCAGGCATTTGAGGGCGACAACGCCGAGCAGGTGCGAGAGTTATGTAACCGCCTTCTCGTTGAAGAGGCAGGGCTACGGCGACCTAAGAAAGGCGCTCTTACGCCGCATATCAAAGCCTACATGTCCTCGGTCCAGATATCGAGTCCGCAACAGCAGCACATCTCACCTGAAGAGAATATAGCGTATTGGCGTGAGTATTTAGTCAAACTTGTCAATGAGGGTCGTGCCGATGACTTGAGCAATCAACGTCAATTAATGTATAGTTCGTTGTCAAAAGGACCACTGAGTCTTCCCATTCATGATCTGCTGAGCCTTTATCTTTTGCAACAAAAAAAGTATGTAGAGGCACTTGAAGAGGTCGATTATGGACTCGCACTTTCGCCTAAAAACACTGTTCTCTTACATCGTAAAGCAATGATTCTTCTTGGCGCAAAGAAGTATGTAGAGGCACAGAAGCCAATTGAGGAAATTCTCAAGCTTGACAAACAGCTTCGTGTCAACCCGGATATTGCAGGACTACAAGGGCGATTGCACCGAGAGCAGTGGACGCTCACCAAGAATGCAGGAGAATTAGACGCTGCGATAGAGGCATATCTTCGAGCATATACAGCAGATACTACTGCATACTATCCAGGCTTGAATGCGGCTGAACTTCTTGTTATCAAAGGGCGCACAGAAGAAGGCAAAAAAGTCTTTAGAGAGGTTCTCGCCACCTGTCAAACGTTGCAGGCCCAATCCATTGTCACGTTCTGGGTTGATTTTACAGCTGGTGAAGCCTTCTTTGCGCTGGGAGAGACTGATAACGCAGTTCTTGAATATCAAAAGGGTATACAACGTACTACTGCTCCGGTTCAGTGGGAACGAGAGTCAGCACTTGGGAGCGTATACCGCTTAGCTGAGGTGCTTCAATCCCCACCTGAAGTTGTTGAGCGCATCAAAGCTGTCTTATCGTAGAAGTATCATGTAGCATGTGATGCACATACAGACGAGAACACCCTTAGTGTTCTGGCAAAGGTGATTGCCAGAACACTAAGGGTGTTCTCGTCTAAAGAACTTACTATCGCTACTAGTAGCACTCGGTCACAAGCATGTGGCTATTTCCTGGAAGGGAAAATGCATATGCTTGTTGGTAAAGGAAGAACTTTATAGTTTGCTGAACGTCTATACGTCTATGTGAATGACATATTCTTAGAGAAAGAAGGACATTGTATGGCAACCACGGAGTGCTATCAAACACTTGCGAACTGGATTTCTCAACCATTCAATCGAACTGGTCGCGCTTACCTTGAAGCCCATGTAGAATTACTCGTCGATGATATCGAGGGTTTTGTAGAGTATCTCTTGCATGTAACGGACGATTCCACGGATGAATACACAAAACTACGTATTCATCTACAACTATTACACGATGCTCGCATACGAGGCGGAACAGTACAGGCTGTGCGAGAAGCGTACATAAACATATTCGGTGGACTGATTATTGATCCACCCGACTATGTGCTAGCAGTCGAGCAACAACTCGATACGATTGCCCTGCTCGGTTGGATAGAACACATCGTCACGACTTGTAAGCTACAACTCTATGAGACCATAGAAAGTACAGCACAAGATAATAGAGTCCTGCCAGAGACAACCGCCGAACTTTTCTATCAGTTAGGAAATCTATTTATCAATGCCTCTCCACGCTGTTTAGCTCCTACGCTCGTAAGAGTCATTTCCTACTACGAACAGGCCCTGAATGTGTATACTCTTGCTCGCTATCCACTACAGCATACAAAGGTATTAGTAGCACTGGGAAATGCTTATATACATGGACACTCGGAGCAACAGCCAATACATTTGGAAAAGGCCATGTATTATTATGAGCTGTCTTTGCAGAATTACAGTAGACATACTGTCATAGATTTGGGAAAAATAAAAGGAACGGAAATAGCTTCATAAAAGAGAGTGGTCTCGCCGTTGTTTGCTCATTGGGGAGACTCCTCTGTCCGGTCCTGTTCTTCTAATGGGAAAAGCATAGCGAGAAGCTCGGCTGTGACAGCGATCATCAAGCGTTTATTGCGCTCTGGCACGTCGTCCCAGGGAACTTTTGTTGCCAGGCGCGTTTCATATCCAAATGTAGGGGCAAGGCGTTCATAGATTTCGTGAAAGAGTTTCGCAACGGATTCCGCGTCTGGCATATGTGCCTTCTTTCTAGGCTTAGGAAGAGTTTGACTTCCAAATGCATTGTTCTTTGCTAGTTGCCAGTAGAATTGACCTATTGGTGTCAATTCGACGGGATGGCTATGCATAGCTGCAAAATAGAGATCATTATCCAGTGTGGGGCGCAAAAGACGTGCCACTTGATAGTGCTTAAAGAGCTTAAATATCGCGATGTGTTCGGGAAGTGCTGCGGGATGCGTGGTCTCATATGAAGGGTTCAGAAAGTAGTGTGCATTGGGTTGAGGGAAAAACTGGGGTATGCGACGCAATTCATCATCCTCGATATCCGCGAGACATTGGCGAACCGAGGCGAGATGAGTCGCGTTCGATTTGTAGATTGGACGCTGGTCCCAAGGTCCAAGGGCTTGCTCGACATATGCATAGATGGAAGCCTCTGATACCTGCCCACGTACATCACTGGCCCCTCCTTTGAGTGCGCCAATTACAAGGTTGGTAAAGAGACTATGCCCGTTCTTCTCAATTGCCTGCTGATCAGAACGAGATGCCGCGAGCAGTGTTACTCCTGGGCGCAAATACACTTTCGCAAGACTTCCATGAAGGTTCGGTTCACCGAGTGCGCCACTATGACAGCTATCGAGTAGCAATAGCACCTCTCGTGCAGAGGATGCGTTTGCCATATCCAAAATTTCGCGGAGAGCAAGCCCCGGCAGTGTATTGTTCCCGTCCTGCGTCACAAGATACGTCTCACCGTCTTTGACATACCCATGTCCAGAAAAGTAGAAAAGCACCTTCTCATCGAAGGAAAACAATGCTTCAAGTGCAGTAGTAAGCGTGGTAAACGTCACACGCTCTGGTTGTGACGCAAGCAGTGCTTGTGCTGTCGAGTGTGAGCCAAGCAACAGTTTACAAGCGAAGTTAGGGGTATGATCCTCGTGAAATGCTAACAATGGTTGTAATGCATAGACATCATCAATACAACAGGTCAAATCGGGCATAGAGTCATATGCGTTAATGCCCACAAGGAGCGCACGACGCATCATGCCTCTTCTCCTTGTGCTATTTGCAGCAATGTTTCTGCCATGTTACGTCCTTCCAATGCTTCATTATACCAGTCGAGCCACACCTGACTTTCTGGCTTTGGCATGTGCGACAGTTTGAGCAACTCTATGGCACGGGTAAACGTGGTGAGTGCCTCGTGAGCGTGAGTTTCTTGGGTTTGGAGTGCTTTCGCCTGTTTGCTTGCATGGAGTGCAAGCGTAGCACGGTCAAGCAGATCTAACGCTTGAGAGAAGTGAACGTCATCAGTAAGCTCATTGTTATCCAACATAACACCTGCCTTTATACTTGTTGTGACAACTAAATCAGGTTGAGCCTTCATTGCTGCAAAGAGAATTGCAAAAACATCATCGGCAGCCATAAGTGCAACATCCGGCTTGATGCGATCCATCAGCGTCATCTCCACTGCGGTCGCCAGAAGTGCCGCATGTAGACGCTTCTGTTCAATATCGGTCAACTGCATGATGGTGATGAGACGTTCCATCTCGTTAGGATTTAAAGTAGTGAGATGTTTAGGAGAGAGCAACGAGTTTTGGAGACGACGCACTTTCTCCCTGTGATACACCACTTTTCGATCATCAAGATGAGTGAGTCGTAACCCACGAGTACTGAGAACGTCTTCTAACTCGCGTGCGAAAATGTTCCAACGTTGCGGATGAGCAAAATTATTGCTCATACATATTTCCTCCTCTCTTATCGGCCTTTCTAGTATACCTCTTAGAAGCTTAGAATTTTCTATCCTCTATAGCTAGACACACGCATGTGTCTATAAATCTTTTCATAAGGTCTGGCTTAGAGTCTGTCAGAATTGTACAAACGAAGGTGAGCGGGACACCAACCAAGTTTTTTTTGGGGGACCCGGACCAAAGGGGTTTAAATAA
>CAXTWV010000005.1:18892-41747 GCA_964248005.1 uncultured Ktedonobacteraceae bacterium
CCCATAACCAAACCCCCCCGGGGCCGCCCCCCCACCAATTTTTTGGGGGGGGCCCCCCGCTCACCTTCGTTTGTACATTCCTGACATAACCACAGCATAGCACTGTAGTGGTCCTCCTGCTTTTTGAACAGTTTCCTATTCGTGGATGGAGAACCTCGAAACGCTGAACTCACCTATCCTATAAACTCTTTGGCAAAGAATTGTACAGATTTCAGGGTCGTCACATCAGGGAACATGAGGATCAACTCTTGCACACCTGCCGCCTCGTACTCTGCCAGACGTTGACGGAGTGTATCGGGCGTCCCAATCAGTGCCTCCTTGATACGATCCCCGAAACGGCTTCTCACCATCTCTGGAATAGAGGCAAGTGCTTGCTCTTCAGTTTCGCCAATGGCACAGACTGTTGATGAGGTGCGACGAATACTTTCGTAGTCTCGTCCGACCGTCGCACAATGCTGTTTAATCACATCGAACTTATGCTTAATGGTCGCAAGATCACCATTGACGTTACAAGCATCACCATACTGCGCGACGAGTTTGAGCGTTACCTTTTCGCCGCCACCACCAATCAGCATGGGAATGTGAGGTTTCTGTACGCCTTTCGGTGAGTTGATCGCTCCATGCACCTGATAATACTGACCTTCATAGGTCGCCTCTTCCTGTGTCCACATCGCCAGAATGACCTGGACCGCTTCACGTAAATAGCGCAGGCGTTCAGGTGCATCAGGATAGTCGTAGCCATACGCCTTATACTCGTGCTCATACCAGCCTGCGCCAATGCCGAAGTTAAGCCGCCCATGACTCAGCACATCAACCGTACTTGCCATCTTCGCGAGCAAAGTTGGATTACGATAGCCGTTGCAAGTAACCATTTGCCCAATACGCACCCGTTTGGTATCGCGTGCCAACGCCGCCGTGCTAGTCCAACACTCGAACGTCACCTCCTGCGATGGCTGAGGAATCGTGTGAAAGTGATCGACGAGCCAGACCGACTCAAAGCCCGTTTCATCGGCTGTTTGTGCTACACGCGTCATTGTTTCATACGCTTCAACAGGGTCCTTAATATGTGCAAGATCCATCGTCCAGCCTTGAGGAAGAGACAAACCATATTTCATAGACATGAATCACTACCTCTTTCTGTGAGACTACTACCACCATTTACGCGAAGAGTAACAGGCTCCTTCCAAGTATAGCACGAAAAGGCTCCTACAAGAAAAATAGGTAATTTACTAACATCGCGGACGATGATATCAGTTATGTACCTTACTTTCGTCTCTCTTTCCATAGGGAAGGAATGAGTTCTGCCTAGTTCTGTGTTATAGCAGACATGAGGACATATTTCCTCACATTCACATATATAACTGAGCGTGATTAGTAGAACGATCACGCTTGATTGAAGGAGAATTGTATGAGCAGTCCCAATAACATGAATGATTGGAATCAGCAGCTTATCGAGGAGTTTCACGCCAACGGCGGCAAAGTTGGGGGTCAATTCGCAGGGTCATCCTTGCTCTTGCTTCACACACTTGGCGCAAAGAGCAACCAACCACGCATCAATCCATTAGCATACTTCAAAGACGGCGCGAACTACGTTATTGTCGCATCTAAAGGTGGCGCACCCACTAACCCCGACTGGTACTACAACATACTCGCCCACCCTGACGTAACGCTTGAGGTAGGCACCGAGCAATTCAAAGCACATGCAACGGTTGCGGAGGGACAGGAGCGTGACCGCATCTTCACAGAGGTTTCGAGCAAGGCACCCGGCTTCGCTGAATATCAGAAGAACACGACCCGTGTCCTGCCCGTCATTTTGCTGGAACGAGTGTAAAAATCTCATTCATGACTCTGTAACCCTAGAGCCTAAGCGGTCGTAGAGTAGTTTTAGAATCCCACGGACGCCCACAAGGGGCTACCCTACTATACACGACGTGTATAGTAGGGTAGCCCCTTGTGGGCGTCCGTTCATTTTATTACCACGTTATTTCGTTCATGTGCATTATCACATCCTTCCGGCATTTCGAGTGCCGACAAGGACGTGATAAATCGGTCCCTACAGGAAATTTATTGACGGACCCCTACAGAGTTGTTTATTGATCTTCTGTTGGTGGTTGAATGCGTCTCCGCCCACCACGCCTGACCACTTCGGCAACATGAATACGTTGAATCGCACGTGCGAGTGCGGCCTGCAACTCGGCACGGTCCTCGTTCGATGCCCCCTGTGCAAGGCTCTCTTCGGCGCGACGACGTGCCTCTTGCGCACGTGCCTCGTCGATTTCCTCGGCATGTTCGGCTGTGTCCGCAAGGACAATGACTCTGTTGTCAGAGACTTCAAGGAAGCCACCGGAGACAAAGATTGGCTCCTCCGCATCGTTTAACTCGATGCGGAGTTCACCTTCTTTTAACAGAGCAAGCATCGCTGCGTGACGTGGCAGAATACCAAGTCGCCCTTCAGAGCCGGGAGCACTGACGAGCGTCGCCTCGCCGCTGTATAGCTCACGCTCGGCGGTCACAACCTCGACATGGAGTGTATCGCGTGTCGCCATCGCTTACCCCTTTTGCTGCTTCTGATCTTCGTCGTACTTGTGTAGCACGTCGTCGATATTACCAGCAAGGAAGAAGAGGTCTTCGCGCACATGATCGAGCTTGCCATCCAGAATGTCTTTGAAACTCTGAATCGTCTCCTTCAATGGCACGTACTTGCCTTCAACACCTGTGAACGCCTCAGCGACGGTAAATGGTTGCGAACAGAAACGCTGTATCTTACGAGCACGTGCTACGGTCAACTTGTCTTCGTCAGACAGCTCATCGACACCGAGAATAGCGATAATGTCTTGCAAGTCTTTATAACGCTGCAAGACGCGCTGTACAGCACGAGCCGTGTTGTAATGCTCCTCGCCAACGATTTGTGGATCGAGAATGCGGCTTGTTGAGGCCAACGGATCGACAGCAGGGAAGATACCCTGCTGTGCAATCGAACGCTCCAACTGGATAGTCGAATCAAGGTGGGCAAAGGTTGTAGCTGGTGCGGGGTCGGTATAGTCATCAGCAGGGACATAAACGGCCTGCATCGAGGTGATCGAACCCTTCTTGGTCGAGGTAATACGCTCCTGCAAGTCGCCCATCTCTTCCGCGAGGTTTGGCTGGTAGCCTACTGCGGAAGGCATACGACCAAGAAGTGCGGATACCTCAGAGCCAGCCTGAGTGAAACGGAAGATGTTGTCGATGAAGAGCAACACGTCCTGACCCTCTTCATCACGGAAGTACTCCGCGATGGTTAAGCCGCTCAAAGCAACACGGAGGCGTGAGCCAGGAGGCTCGTTCATCTGCCCGAACACCATTGCCAGACGCTCAATAACGCCCGCTTCCTGCATCTCATGATACAGGTCGTTGCCTTCACGGGTGCGCTCGCCGACGCCTGCGAACACACTATAGCCACCATGTGCTTTAGCAATGTTGTTAATCAATTCCTGGATGATAACCGTCTTGCCGACTCCTGCGCCACCGAACGTACCGACCTTACCGCCGCGTTGGAAAGGGCAAAACAGGTCGATAACCTTAATACCTGTCTCGAACGGCTCGATGGTACCAGACTGCTCTTCCAGTGTAGGAGGCTGTCGGTGAATGGGGCGACGTGGTGCATCAGGGATATCGGGTTTGTTATCGACAGGTTGACCGAGAACGTTAAAGATACGACCGAGTGTTTCTTCGCCAACGGGCATGGAGATCGAACTACCTGTATCATAGGCGGCCGTTCCGCGCTGTAAACCGTCGGTTGGTCCCATTGCGACGCAACGGACCCAGTTGTTGCCCAGCAGTTGCTCGACCTCAAGTGTCAGGTCTTGCTCAGCACCGGATGGGCGTGTGAGAATAGCATTATAAATTTCAGGGAGTTGATCAGGTGGGAACTCGATGTCTACGACGGCTCCCAACACCTCTACGACAGTCCCTTTTGTCATTGAGCTTACTGCCATTATATTTTTCCCTTTCATGCAGGAGAGACGTTGTTACGTTTCTCCTGCATGGGTTAAGAATGAATGTGTTACGATGCTGAACCAGCAACCACCTCTAGAATCTGAGTAGTGATTGCTGCCTGACGCGCTTTGTTGTATGTCAGGGTAAGGTCTCCGACCAGGTCTTGCGCACTATCGGTAGCGTTTTTCATAGCAACCATCTGTGCAGAGTAGAAACTGGCTATGGTTTCAAGCAGTGCCTGATAGACCAAAACATCTACATAGCGTGGTAACAGGGCCTCGAATAGTGTCCTGGCATCTGGCTCATAGATGTAGTCAACGCTATGCCTGTCCTCATTCTGCTCATTCGTTTCCTCCTGTGTAGGAGGAGTGACAGGCAACAGTGGTACAGTTACAGGTCGTTGCGTGACCGTGTTTACGTATTGCGCATAGATGAGATAGACTGCATCTACTTCACCCTTTAAGAAGGCATCGGTCGCAACCTGCGCGATGGCTCTAGCATCAGCTAACGAAGGTCTATCACCATAATTAGTGAATTCAGCGATCAGTGGCAGTTGCGAACGCACCACAAAATCGCGCCCTTTACGTCCAACCGCGATATACTCAACCTTTGGGCGCTCACCGCCATTACTGGCGATATCATTCTGGACTTCTTGCGAAGTTGTGATTGCTTTGCGATTGATATTGCTTGGCAACGCACCTGCAAGCCCGCGATCTGGTGTGAGTACGATAAAGCCAACATTATGTACAGGCCGTTTCGTGAGCAATGCAACGCCTTCACCGATATCCTCACCAGAGGCTTCGGCAAGACGTGACACAAGTTCGCGTATCTGCTCAGCGAAAGGGCGTGCCTGTTGGACACGCTCCTGTGCTCGACGCATCTTGCTACTCGCCACCATTTGCATGGCTTTGGTGATCTGCGCGGTATTTTTGACGGAGCCGATACGCCGCCGAATATCTCGGAGTGATGGCATAGGTTCCTCCTAGCTAACGCGCTTCATTTGTCTGTGTGTTGGCGGCAGCAGTTGATGGATCACCCGTATTCGCCTCTGGCTGTGTGTTACCAGCAGCTTTCTGAGCAGCCTCCGCCGTCTGCTGTGCATTGTCATCGCTACGTGGTGCCGCGGTTTGCTTGTACTCGTCAATAGCAGCGTTCAATTTGTTCAACAAGTCGTTGGACATCTTGTTCTTCTGCTTGACGGACTTATCTACAACCTCATCAACAATCTCAGGATGGTTCGACGACATATAGCGATGGAAGCCATCTTCCCATTCCGCGACCTTATCGAGGGCAACATCATCCAGGTAGCCTTTTGTGGCTGCATAGATAATGAGAATTTGCTGCTCGACTGCCATTGGGCGATACTGACCTTGCTTCAAAACTTCGGTGAGACGCTGGCCTCGGTCAATACGGCTCTTCGTGGCTTTGTCCAAGTCCGATGAGAATTGTGCAAAGGCTGCAAGTTCGCGGAACTGTGCCAGGTCAAGACGAAGTGTGCCTCCAACCTGCTTCATGCCTGCCACCTGTGCGCTCGATCCTACGCGCGACACCGAGTTACCGACATTAATAGCAGGGCGAATACCGGAGTTGAACAGGTCCGTTTCCAGGAATATCTGTCCGTCGGTGATCGAGATCACATTCGTCGGAATGTACGCTGAAATGTCGTTTGCCTTTGTCTCAATGATTGGTAGTGCGGTTAGTGAGCCGCCGCCGTAATCATTGTTCAGACGTGCCGCGCGTTCCAGCAAGCGAGAATGCAGGTAGAACACATCACCAGGATAGGCTTCGCGTCCTGGAGGACGACGAATAATCAGTGAAATATTGCGGTAAGCGTCGGCATGCTTTGTCAAGTCGTCATAGATGATCAGAGCATCACGCCCTGTCTCCATGAACTCCTCGCCCATTGCACAACCAGAATATGGCGCAAGATATTTCAAAGGCGCAGGGTCTGAGGCACTGCTGGCAACGATGATCGTGTAGTCCATTGCGCCATGCTGCTCCAGAATTGCCTGTGTACGTGCAATGGTCGAGTTTTTCTGCCCAATTGCCACATAGATACAGAACAGGTTCTGACCCTTCTGATTGATAATGGTGTCAATAGCGATAGCAGTCTTACCCGTCTGACGGTCGCCAATGATAAGCTCACGCTGACCGCGCCCAATCGGAATCATGCTGTCAATAGCCTTGAGACCTGTTTGCACCGGAACGGTCACGCTCTGACGTGTAATAACGCCAGGGGCCACACGCTCGACAGGACGGAACTTATCGGTGTTGATTGGACCTTTGTCGTCCAAAGGCTGGCCTAAGGGATTGACGACACGTCCAAGCAGAGCATCACCAACCGGGACTTGCACGATACGTCCCGTGGTACGTACTTCGTCGTCCTCTTGAACTTGTGTAAAGTCGCCCATAATCGGACAACTGACCGTCTCTTCTTCAAGATTGAAGGCAAGACCGAATAGTTTGCTACGGGGAAATTCTACTAACTCAAGATACTTCACATCTTGCAGGCCATAGACACGGGCCACACCGTCTTGAACCGAGATAACGGTTCCGACGCTTGCCGTAGAAGCTTCGCTTGTGCCAAAGCCAACGATGTTTTTCTCTATGATTTCGCTGATTTCATCAGCCCACGATGCCATGTCTTTTCTCCTTCGTGGAGCAATAATTTTTGTATTTTATACGTGAATGTATCTACAACACAGTCAATGTAACAATTTTTTGGTGGAACCTCTGTACGGGTCTGATTTTATCACACCCTTTCGCCAATCGATTCCGTTCAAGGATTGACGAAACGTTTCATTCGTTCTCTAAGATAGTGCATCGCCGAGAGGGTGTGATGAAATCAGACCTGTACAGGAGTTTTACCATACGATGATTGACACCATATTACGAACGATTAACCGTTGGTTTTGAGCCTGGAACAGCGTTATAGGTTGCCTGTCCATCTGTCTCACTACTGGTTCCAGTATTGTTCTGTACCGCTGCTGGCGTAGTGCTATACGCCGCAGCATCTCGTGTAGCACTCGTGTCGTTCTCTGTATCGACGGAGCCTATGTCTCTCACAGTTTGCGCAAGCTCTTCTTTTGAGAAGAACTCGGTGTGCGAACTCGCGACACTCGTCAGCAATTGCTGTTCAAGCACGCTCAAGCGATAACGTATGCTGCCATCAATGACTTGATCGCCAACACGAGCTATGACGCCGCCCAGAATTGCAGGGTCAACATGCGAATGTACAATAATTGTTTTTCCGGTACGCTCTTCTAACGCCTGCTGAATAGTACGACTCTGTGTAGCATCTATTTGTGATGCAGTCGTGACCTCTGCTATAGCCTCATTACGATAGTTCCGTATCAGTTGCTCAAGTTCGGTAGCGATATTGGGTGCGTATTCTACCAGTTCACGCTGCACGAGCAACAGAGCAAGATTCAGTGATGTAGGTAGTGCTCGACCCTGCATAGCATCGCGTAATGCTTTCTCTTTGCGCTGTGCAGGAACCTTCGGTTCACGCAGAAGGAACGACACCTTGCGATTGGAAAAAAGCTTGGCTATCTGCTGCACATCTTCAAGGGTGCGGTCAAGCGTGTTCTGCTTGCGAGCAATATCGAAGATGGCTGCTGCGTAGCGGCGTGCCACCGCTCCCTTTAACATTACTGTTCCCTCGACGCGTTGCTAGTGGTGACAAACTCTTGCACCAGACGACGGTTATCAGTGTTGTCAACAGACCGACCGATCACACGTTCGGACGCATCAATGGAGAGATCGACCACAAGACGACTAAGTTCGTTTCGCGCTCGGTTCGCTTCTTGCTGAATACGCGCGGACTGCTGTTGCCCAATCTGTTCCGCACGCGTGTGCGCATCTTCCACGATATGTGCCGCTTCCTGCTGCGCGGTCTTTTGCGCCCGCTCGATGATTGCCTGAGCCTCACGCCGAGCATCCGTCAAAATACGCTCGCGTTCGCTTTGCGCGTTCGCCAGATCGCGCTTGGCCTTATCTGCATTCTCGACACCCTCACGGATCACGGTTTCGCGTCGTTCGAGTGTTCTGATGACAAGAGGAAACGCATAACGCCAGAGGATAAAGAAGACGATGCCAAAGGTGATAAGCTGCGAGAGGAAAGCCCAGGCATTAATACCGAGTCCACTAGAGATAGCACCAGGACCAGAAGCGGCGAACACAAATGAATGTAGAGCTAACTGCATAGTATGCCTCCTTTCATCAGAGTAATAGAGTTCCTGTATCTGCAAAGTAGAGACGTTGTAAAGGAATCAATGGGAGCCAGGGCGCCCGCAAGGGGAACGCCCCTCCCATACACGAAACGGCTCCCCACGCATCCAAGTCGTATGGGAGGGGCGTTCCCCTTGCAGGCGCCCTATGTCACTACATCTCTTCATTCGTATAGGAACATTATTATCCGAGGAACTGGATCAATAGGGCGACAACCAATGCGTAAATAGCAATAGCTTCGGCGAACGCTAGAGCAAGAATCATGTTTGTTTGAATGAGTGGTGCGGCTTCGGGATTACGCCCGATAGCTCCCAACGCCTGCGATGCGGCGATACCAATACCGATGCCTGGTCCGATGGCTCCTAAACCGATAGCGAGTGCTACTGCGAGTGGTGCGAGATTCATGATAGAAATCCTCCTTTAAGGATAAAACAAGAATGGAATAATATTCGCTTTGTTATTAATACCTGCACTTGTGGTACATTTCCACAAGTAGCAATTATAGTAACGAACAAGCTGTATGCTTGTATCAACCAATGTGACTAATGTGTTGCTGCAAGCTCTCTTTGACCTTGTTTCGTATCGGCTGTTCCCTGCTCTTCCTCATGTCCATGGTCTTCATGGCTCACACTTGTGATCTGTAAGAAGATAAGCGTGAGAAGGGCGAAGATAAGTGCTTGAACGGCTGCGACAAAAATCTCGAATGGGACGAAGATGAGATCGGCAACAACAGGCAACAGGAAGGCAAAGACTGCGAGCACTGCGCTTCCCGCGAAAACGTTTCCAAAGAGACGGAAAGCCAACGAGATGACGCGTGTAAACTCACCAATCAGTTCCAGAATACCTACAAAGAAATCAATAGGGCCTCTGAAGTTAAAGTATTTGCTGAGATGCTGCTTTGGACCGAGTGTAGCAAAACCGAATGACTGAGCCGACACAATTGCAATAAGTGCCATTGCCAGGTTCAGGTTAAGATCGGTTGTAGCGGGTCGTATCCAGGGAATAATTTTGTTTGAGATGTCACCAAACAATAAAAAACCCAAGACCGGTTGAGAGTTGGTGTGTAATTTGGCAATTGCCGCGCTGTCAATCTGTCCAATAGTGTCTACACCTGGAATAACGTCGATCAGGTTGGCGACAAGAATGAAAAAGAAGAACGAGGCAACGAGAGGAAAGAACCTTCTCGCTCGGCTCCTATCACCACCAACAACCCCATTGATCAACCCAAGTAGGAATACAACAAGTGCCTCAACCGCATTTTGCAGACCGTGTGGCACCAATTCCTGCCGTCTCGTACCCAGCACAAAGACGAGTATCAGAATGATACCCGCGATGACGCTGCCGAGCAACGTGTTTGTGACTTGGAATCCAAATATAGTGAAGATTACATCCGGTGCAATTGATATAGAAGGGAGTTTCCAGAGCACTCGGCATCCTCCTTGAGTACCGGCCTCTGCGGGACCTGATCGTGAGTTCTTAGATGGTTCTTCCGTTCATCTTAGTCTATTTATTCATTAGCCCATAGCGCGTTTAAATAAACGGTACGCTCCATATATTCCTGAGATCAGGCCAAGCAGTAGCCCGAACAATAATATAAAATGGCTTGTATGAAGTGTGCCATCCAGAAAATTTCCTAAAATGGCACCAAGAACAATTGGGATGGCGATAGTTAAGCCTAGCTGCCCCATCAACGCCAATGGTCCCCAAACAGTGGGATTCGGTTTCTGATTCATCCTCGTTAACCCCACTTGTCTTTTTTTCTCTTTCATTCTACCTATTGGATTATAGCACAGAGAACAAATTGAATGCAAGAATGCTATTTGGTAGGGACTGATGTATCGCGTCCTCTGCCCAATCCACACTCTTGGAAGTTTTGATGCATTGTTTCAACATCCCCAACGTTCTCAATTGCCACAAGGACGCGATACATCAATCGGTCCCTACAAAGACTGTAACTTGTGATTGACACCAGAGCTTGCCAAAACATACAATTCGTAAAAGATCAAAGAGTAACGTAATGCACCATAGAAGACAACGGTTTACCAGGGGTGGTAAACCGTTCACATAGAAAAGGAAACCTTTCCCATGACTTCCTCTTTTACGCTTGGCTATACCTCATTGGACAAAGAGGTCACACTTGACCACCTACCGATAGAAGGCACGATACCAACATGGCTTTCCGGTTCGTTGTTACGCAATGGACCAGCGAAGTTTGAGGTGGGATCAGAAACATTCAAGCATTGGTTCGATGGCTTCGCTATGCTCCATCGCTTTACCTTTCATGACGGCAATGTCTCCTACGAAAACAAGTTTTTGCAGAGCGAGACATACAAGGTCTCGATGCAAGAAGGCCATATCGCCTTTGGTCAGTTCGCTACCGACCCTTGTAAGGCCGCATTCAAAGGCATGATGACTGAATCAGTCAATGCCAATGTCACCATTAACAAGGTTGCGGGCGAATATGTGGCAATGACCGAGACACCATTACCAATTGCGTTTGATCCTCATACACTGGAAACATTGGGCGTGGTACATTATGATGACACGCTTGTGGGACATCATGGCTCAGCGCATCCACACTATGACTTCAATAACAAGATGAGCGTGAGCTATATGACCGAGTTTTATATGCCAAGTATGTTCAAAGTGTATGGTATCAAGGATGGAGAGCATCGCCGCACGATGATTGGTTCCTATCCTGTGATGGAGCCAGCATACCTGCATAGCTTTGGTATGACGGAACACTATGTCGTGATCGCGGAATATCCCTATCGTGTCAATCCACTCGACATGTTACAGAGTGGTAAACCGTTCATTGAAAACTACACATGGCGTCCACAGGAGCCAGCGAAATTCATTGTGATGAGCAAAACTGACGGGAGCATCGTTGGGGAGTATGAAGTCGAAGCGTTCTTCGCCTTCCACCACATCAACGCATTTGAACGCGATGGACAAGTTATCGTCGATATCTCGACCTATCCTGACGCCTCCTCCATTCATAGCCTGTACCTTGACCAGATCAGAAATGCCACGACGCATCTTGAGCCATCAGAAGTACAAAACGAGACACGGCGTTACTACTTACCGTTGCGTGGCGACAAGCAAGCGCATTATGAACTCCTGTCAGAGTACGGAATAGAACTGCCAACCATAAACTATCGGCGTTACAGTGCGCGTGACTATGGTGTCGCATATGGTATTGGTCTGGATAAACACAAACCAGAAGCCTTTACGAATTTATTGTTGCGTGTCGATGTACGGGAAAAAACTACAAAAGTTTGGTCTGGGGAACACTGCTATCCAGGTGAACCAATCTTCGCGGAAGATCCTGACCCAAAGGCAGAGGACGATGGTGTGATTCTATCAGTCGTACTCAATGCCGACAAAGGCAATTCGTTCCTACTAGTGCTTGATGCTCACACATTTGAGGAGTTAGGACGTGCAGAGGTGCCACATCACATTCCCTATGGCTTTCACGGCGAGTGGTTTAAAAATTGGGAAACCTCTGTAGGGGTCTAATTCTATTACACCCTCGTAGCAATCGACCATTTTTGCAGGATGAATGGAACGTTTCATACGTCCTGCAAAAATGGTCGATTATCACAAGGGTGTAATAGAATTAGACCCCTACAGGTTGTTGATGTTGCGCGTATTCAATCGGTTGCGACACGGGTGCTTTTTCCTCAGAGTTGACGCGCATCTTCATAGCCCCCCCGATGGTTAGACCAAGGGCACTGAGCGAAGCGATAGCAATAATTGCCATCAGGATCGTCGTCCAGGGATGTGAGAAGACAAACATAGCTTGCACGCTGTTCGCATTGTATCCAAGCAAACCTGTGAAGACGACGGCACCTGTTGCCTCGTTAGAACCGATACCAGCAGGAGCATTGGGCAATATGCAGAACATATTGTAGACCGAATAGCCAAAGATCGCCATACCGAAGGGCATGTAGAGACCAACAGCCCAGAACGCGAATAGGGCGAAGAGACCATCACAGATGACGGCAGCAACCGTGAGCAGCATTGCAGGCACAAAGATTTTCGGTTGACTGGCACCTGCCAATAAAGAGTCTACGAAGCCTGTCGCAAAGCCCTCAATACCACTACTCAGTTTCTTTGGTAGGAAACGGGTGAAAAGCTTCATAAAACTGATCGCGGCGGTACGCTTCCACGCGGCCAGTGCGATAAAGAATACAAGTCCGACCAGCACGCTCGCCACAACGATCAGCACAAACCAGAGTTGAAATGTCATATGGACACCCGGTAGCAATGGCACAATCGCAATGACAAACAGGACGGGCATCAGGTCAAGTGCCTTATCCATCGCAACGGTGGGTAATGTCTGGCTGATGGGCATATTCGCGACCTTTTTCAACATCAGGCTTTTCGCAAGCTCACCACCACGCACAGGTAAGAGGAAGTTGATGAAGACACCAATCCAGAAAAGTTGGATGACACGCATCGTGCTAATTTTGCCAATTGGATTGAGGAACAGTTTCCAGCGCATACCGCGTATGGTGAATGAAGCGATAAAAATCACACCAGAGATCAGCGCATACGTAATACCAAGCGGCGTTAAAAGGTATTTTGTGATGGTGTGAATGGTTGCTTGTACGTTAATCGTCTTCACGGTCAGGTAGAGCAAGACGAAACCAACTATAAGGCTAATAACGATACGAGCCGTAGGCGAACCCAGAATAGCCTTCCACTTTGGTTGTGGCTTCGCTATAACCTGCGGTGTCGCCATCATTTTAGGAATAGAAGGAGCTTCCTGCGCGGGTGTATCACGGTAGAAGTTGACGGCAGGGTAGGCTCCTGTCTGGCGTTGTATCTTAATTGCCTGCATCATACCACTCAGCTTCATCAGATGCGTGGTACTCATCAGGCTGACATCGAACGCCTCTTCTGGCAGCTCGTCGTCAAAATCCTCGTCAAACGGAGACGGCGTTTCAGGGAGCAAACTATGTTGCAATAATGATGAGCCAGTGTTCTGTATCACAGGTCGTTCCGCAACGCCTATGCTATCTCTATGAAATGTATTTGTAGGCTGCGCCACAACATCCCTACCATTCTCAAGTTTCTTCCACTTGTCTGTTGCCAGAAACTGATGAGGATGCCTGATAAGCCGTGTCGGACGAATATGTGTTGGCGGAGCCTGTTGATCTCGTCGTTGCATGCGAACCCCTCGAAAACAATAGTCTTCTTTAGTAACGTTTCGATGTATCTGAGTATAACGATGTATAGGTCAAATGGGTTAGATATACATTGCCAACCCTCTGTAGGGGTCTAATTCATTACACCCTCGTAGCACCTTGTAAGCCGAACGAGGGTGTAATGAATTAGACCCCTACATCCTATAAATAGCCGTGTTTCTGATACCAGGCAGCCGTTGCCTTCATACCCTCGTCCAATCCTACTTTTGGAGCATAGCCCAGTTCTTTTTGTGCTCGTTCGATAGAATAAACGCGGCTATTTGTGAGAAATTTGACACGGCTACGTGTGAGAGGTGCGCTTTCACCCTGGAACCCTGGAATGACCGAGAAGATGTCAGAGGCAAGATTCGCAAGAGGGAGTGGAATATCGCCTTTTGGGAGTTCTCTTCCCAATGCATGTGCTATCGCGGTCGAAAGTACTTTGAAGCTTACGGGAGCATCGCCTGCGATGTTGTAACTACGACCAATTGCTTCTTGTCGCTCGGCACTGAGCAAAAATGCGTCTGTCATGTCGTTAATATAAACAGGATGAATAAGTGCTCGTCCACCAGCAATTAAACTTGGTCGTCCTTTGTTGATGGATAAGAAGAACCCTAACAAATGCAAATCGCCGGGACCATAGACCAGTCCAGGTCGTATCACACTTACGGGCAGTCCGTACTCTTTGTATGCGCTCAGTGCCAGCAACTCACCCTCTAGCTTGGTGGCTTCATAAGGGTTTGTGGGAGCGAAGGGCGCGTCTTCTCCAGCAGGCTTTCTATTGCCTGTCACGCCTAGCACACCGGTAGTACTACAATGTACCACGCGTTGTAACTGGCTCTGTCCCTTACATGCGTTGAGCAGAATACGTGTGCCTTCTACATGCGTCTTCTGATAGAGTTCAGTAGGTGTACTGGGATGATAGAGCCGTCCCACGAGGTGATAGATCACCGTCGCACCATCTACCGCTTCTTGTACCTGTGGAACATCGGTGATCTCGCCACACACAATAGTCACGGCATCGCCAAACTGCTGACGTGCCTTTTGCTCATCGCGCACCAAGATACGCACATCCTGCTTCTGTTTAATCAGTTCCATCGTGAGGGCAGAGCCGAGAAAGCCGGTTGCGCCTGTAACTAGTATCGTCATTATTTCTTTGCTCCTGAATAGCCCTTGACGCTGATAGCGTTTTCGGGACAAGCTTCATAGCAGAGGAGACAGCGTTCGCAGGTGCTGTAATTCACCTTGAGTGTCTTCAGATCAATCACGTTGGGTAATGGGCAGGTATCAACACAAACGCCGCACCGTGTACATTTGTCTTCATGAATTTTTGGACGCGTCCCTACCAGCCCACTTCCATAGAGGGTTGTGCAGAGATGTTGACCACGTTTGGCAACCCAGCTGAACGGATAGTCAAGCGGGAACATCATCCAGAAGACAAGTTTATAGAGTCCTTTTTGGACGGGCAAACGAAACTTCTTGATAACACCAACATCCTCACCCACGGTCTCCCATGATGGTTTGCCCATCTGGTCCAGAGCAAGCTTGAGATGCGGAATGTCGCGTGGTTTGACGCCGACAATCTGGCAACAGGCAAGGTCTACGGCAAGGCTATTGCGGCCTGCAACCAGTACCTGTAGATCAGCTTTCTCACCATAGAGCGGGCCTTCACCATCCTGGCCTACGCTGCCATCGACGATGTTAAGATCGGGTTTGATGCCGAGGTTCATATCCACGATACTCTGGTCAATGCCAAAAGAGTGCATGGCGCGACGGTCCGGTTTTGGCAGGATACCCATAATATTTTTCATACTCAAGGTCATCGTCGAGACAACGTGCGTCTTGAGTACGGGTAGATTAATCAGGCGAGCCTCTTTCAGGACATTCAGCGTGTGATAGCGACGAAGCGTCTTCGCGCCATCTGGCTGTAGTTCCATCCAATCTTCGCCACCTTCAGGGTCAACGCGTAGAATACGAATATCATTTTCGGCACAAAACTTTTCAACACCAAGAATAGTATAGGTTGCGTCACGATCAAATTCGGTACCTGGAGTCTCGCAGAGGACAGGCTCAGCACCACAGGCGCGAACCTCTTCCGCGACGGCTTTCAAGAGCGCAAAGCTCGTGGTGGAACCAGACTCTGCATTGCGCCCCGCGACAAAATTAGGCTTAAGAATGGCGATTTTCGCGCCACGTATCACGGATTCCATTCCACCAATCTGCGCGATCACCCGATGCGCAGCCTCTTCAATTCCATCGAAGGTACGGGTAATTGCTATTGTATCTGTGTTTAGTTGTGTTGCCAGCATTTTTATGAGTTCCTTTGTGTCTTTATAAATTGTATATGTATTTATAATTTGGTTTTTCTGTAGGGGTCTAATTCATTACACCTTATTGGCCTATACAAATGTTGGAGGTTATTGAAACGTATGTCATATACTTCAACATTCGACAACGCCAAAAGGGTGTAATGAATTAGACCCCTACAGGCGTCGGTCCCCACAAGAGGACGCGATACATCGGTCTCTACCTCTATCTTACCTGATATACAAGCGCCTATCTATCGGCATAGTACCTCCTGCATGAAACACGACATTGGTACTACTTCCACTGCTACTCGGTGCTGTCTTGACCACGGGTGGCGTGTTAGTGTGCTTGACCTCGTAAATTGTAATCACAATGCTTGAACCTTCATCAGGTGTACTGAACTCGGCATCAATAACGGATGCCGCTAATGCTTTAGAAAGAATCTTGTACAACCCTGGTTGAGCAGCTATATCGCTTGTCATGCCAGAGTCCGCGATGATGTAGTCGATACGATCCGCATTGTTGCCCAACAATGCATTCGTTATCGCAGGATCAGTAGCTACGTTCTGATATACATGGGCATAGGGATAAGTCGCACCATCACCTACACCAGTGCCGCCATCTCCACGCAGGTCCATGTACAGATAACTGTTGATGACGATGAAGTCGTTGTGTGGGACGTGCTGACGCACCCAAGCGATGGCTTGATTTTGAGCCGATGTCGGATGCTGCGTAAAAATCATGCCCATGTGCATGAGATCATAAGGCACAATCGCCGCGAGTACACCCAGGATCAACACCGCACGCACAACATCGAAGCGTACAAGCTTGCCAACCCAGTTCATAATGGTATGCGCTGCCATTGCCATATTGATAGCCATAAGTGGAATGAGTGGGATAAGGTAAAACGTGAATACAACACCACCACGTATGAGCAGAATCCAGAAGCTAATAGCAAGCAAAGCTAATAGCAGTTGTTTCCTATTCCACCAGCCCATAAGCAAGTTGAACGCGGTAGCAAGAATGCTTCCGAGAATAAGTAGCTTGTCAGCCTGCCACCAGTTAGCGAAACTCTGAGCAAAGCTGCCCTCGGTCTGCGGACGCTTTGTCTGTCCAATAAACGTATCAAGCAGGCTTAAATGATCAGAGTGGTCCCAGGGCAAAATGTGCTGTGGAAAAAACTCACCTTTGAGCACTGCCATCAGTACGAATGCAGAGGCAACAGCGATCATACTATAGGTAAAGGCAACAATCGCAAACTTACGTTGAAATTGTGTTGTGTGCAACCAGACCGCATAGACCATCGCGGGCATAAAGAGAATCATCACCTCTTTCGAGAGGATAGAGATACCTAACGTGACTGCGGAGAGCGCGATGTACACCAGACGACTATTACCAATGACCAGTAGGTAGAGCGAGACAAGCAACCAGAAAGTCGCGATGTTATCAAGCAAAACCTGACGTTGGTATGAAATGCTCAATGGTGAGAGCGCAAAAATGATCATCGCGAGTAGACCCGCACTACGGCTAGCACCAAAACGGCGTACAATCAGGTATACCAGAAGCGCACTACCCAATGCATACAAAAGCATGAGCACGCGTCCACTATTGATGGCATTGCCAAAGATGAAGAAGCCACCTGTAAGCTGCACCCATGCGGCAATCTGCATCCAGCCAACAGGTGGATGTCCATAACCATAGGCATAAGGCCAGAGTTGTCCATGCAAAATCGCCGATGCGCTTGACATGTATGTTCCCTCGTCCAGGCCATAACGTGGGAAATTAAACATATTGAACGCATGGGCCGCACCTGCCACGATCAAGCCAATGACGACAACAATAGCCTCAAGCCACCCAGGAATAGGAATACGTCCCTTATTCACTGGATTGATAGCCGATATCTGCGGCATCATGTGCGTTTCGCTTGAGGCTACACGGTCTCCCTGCTGGGGCATAATCTTGGGTATATTCGTTGTACGACCTGTCGGTCGGCGAAATGGCGCAACTGGTTGGCCTGGACGATAGGCTGTACGCAGCAAAAAGTGCTGCGCTCGATGCAAAATGAGATTGTTGCCCTCGACCTCTGGTGCAGGTTGCGTGCGTACCGTTTGCTTAGAACGCTGCAACAAGCCCAGCCCACCGTTAGCAGGGTTAAAGCTAGCACCCGGATTTTGTTGGGCAGGATTGGGCGAAGATGGCACCCGCGGCGTTGGTGGCGTCTGCGGATTTCCAACACGATTGCTGGGAGTCGCAGGCATAAATGAGCGAGCATTCTGCATCTGTCGCATCTGTTCAGGAGTAGGAGAGAACGAGTTTCCCCCCTGCTGTGTTCGTTGCGGCTGTTCTTCCGAGCGCTGAGTTTGTTTAGAAAAAGATGTCATATGTTACTCGATCCTTATGCAGCAATCTTGCCGCGATGCTGTCCAATATGTGCCGTTTTCTCCCAGTTGGTGCTCCCCTGCACATAACGGTACACCGCGCGAATGGCTCCCAAACCCAGGAGAAATTGATAGGGAAAGAATGCAAGGAGCATTATAGCAGCCTCGCGCCAACTCCACTTGCGATGATGCGCCTTCAAAAACGTGTGCAACCCTGCAACGTCGATGAAGGCCGCCAGAATGAAGCAGTAGAGTGGTAAGTAGGTAAACATCGCTAACCAGAGTGGTAGAGAGACAAAGAAAAACATGATGATCGATACTGGTATCATCAATGCTAGCAGTGCCTGCACCTCTGGCAAAATCAACACATAGAGTGCTAGCATACGCCGCCCCGGTGTCTCAAGCTTCATCCATTCTTTCTTGAACAAAATCTGGATAAAGCCTTGATTCCAACGGGTGCGTTGCTTGATAAACTGCTCTATGGTACTTGGCGTCTCCTCACGCGTCACATACTCATCATCGTAAATGATGCGGATACGGGCATGAGAGAGGCTCAAGCGAATACCGAGATCGGCATCTTCAGTCAGACAGGTCTCATCCCAACCGCCGAGTTGCTCCATCAATTCGCGGCGCACGAAGACAGTATTTCCACCAAGAGGGGTGATGCCTGTACGCGCGAAGAAGTGCATCGACGACTTGAACCAGAAAAAGTATTCCAGCACGTTCAGGAAGCAGAACCACTTGGTGTTGTGATTCATCAGCTGCACGCCACTTTGTACCACGTCCACGTCTTCATCAAGCATGGTTGTATTGATGATATTGAGAATGTCGGGATGTGGCTCGTCTTCAGCATCAAAGATGGTCACGACATCGCCACGCGACACTTGTAGTGCATGGTTTAAGCCACGTGGCTTACTTGTTGGCTTATTGTTGTAAATGAGGAGCTGTACATTTGGATCGCACAACTCGTCAATCTTGGCCTGTGCCTCGGCTATGGTACCAGTGTCGTCATCACTACAAATGGCGATGATCTGCATCAATTCTTTCGGATAGTTGAGATCATAGACCTTTTGAATGGTCTCTCGATACACATCCTCTTCATGACGTGCTGGCAGCATGATCGTAAATGTCAAGCAAGGGTCACGATAGATCGTCGGTGCATGGTTGAGCCATGCGTGTTCTGGTGCCTCCCAGATGAAAAGACGCAAACGTATATTAAAGATCGCCTGCATGGTCATGAAAAGAATGAGCAACAGGTATATCGCTTCTAGTGTACTTCCGAGAATGGTCAAAACCACTGTTTTTCCCTCTCTCTAACAAGGAATGTACGGTGATAGTGGATCAGCACTATGTCCGCACGTAGTATAATTGATAGGTTTGACTTGTGGGTCTATGCTGGTTGGCGCGACAAAATTGTACGCCTCGGAGGTTGAGGATTGTCCTTTATGCATTGTGAGGACAACCACACTATTCCCCGCGATCTGTACATCTTGCGAAGGCCATGAGCTGAACGATGCGAACTGTGTAGATGGACGAATCTGTGCAATCTGTGGATCATACGATTTGTTGACAAACATCAAACTTACGGTTTGACGTGCATCATCCACCGTCGCGTAGACACTCACTGGTTCATGCTGAATCGAGAGCGGGAGGAGATTTTTTTGCAGATGCGTAAACATTTGCATCACCGTCCCCATTGCCGTCAACTTCGTGCCGTTTTCTGTAAAGAGCGGATAGGGTTGCGGCACGCCCTCTGCTGAAAAGAAACCTACATAATCCACTTGCTGATTCATCAGCGTGCCTAATGTATCAGCCCACCAGATTGCCGCCTCTCCTGCGGTTGGCGGTGCATACTGACTGGGACTTGTATTAATCTCTGTCACCGCAACAGGAGGAACATCCAAGCCAAGTTTTGGCGTATCGCGCCCAACATCTTGCTTGATAAGTGTACGCAATGGTGGCAACAGATAGTTCCACTCGTCGGTACTGCTCATCAACATGGCGGGTTCCTTAACATTGCTGAACTGATAACGATGAAAAGATACGCCATCAAGAATATGAAACGATAATTCAGAATGTGCCTTTTCGTAGTCACCAACAATCTGAAGAAATTTATCCATCCACGGCTGTCCGTTTGCGTCAAATGGTCCCGCGCCAACACCATAGAATTGACTGATTTCAGGGCCAAAGACTTTGATCGATTGATCGTTCTGGTGCATCTTGAGGGAATACTGTATGAAAAGCTGCGCGTAATCAGCAACGGTGAAGATTTTTCCGGTTGCCGGATTTACTGTCAGGTCTGGCTCGTTCCCTACCGTCCAAAACTTTACAGGGTGAAATGGGGCTTTCGGGTTAGTACGCTGTATACTATGCTTATTGTTCATATAATCGACGATGCCACCAGCGTAATTCGCGCCACCCGCAACATCGGCAATACCGATTGGGTTTCCTTTGACAGGGCCAGTAATGTGTGCCTGCAACATACCATCACTACCCGTTTGGTTCAGCATCCTACTAAAGTCGTCGAGTTGTGCGAACGATAACACGTGCTGCTCGCCCCAGTTTCCTCCGGGGTAGCGCAGAAGCTTTACGTTCATGTCACGTAAATTTGTGCTCATGAAGCTTGTATAGTTCATAAAACCTTTACTGACTTCACCTATCGAGTTGCTTCCCGCGAGTGGGAAGACGTTGGTTCCTAGCAAATATGGACTGATGGGTGCCGATGAAACCTGACGTAAATCAATTGTCGCGCCTTGCTGACTACCAAGATGTAGCTGTAATGTATCGTCGGAGCCGCTAGCGATTGCGCCAAGACGTAGTGCGGCGAAGATGAGCGCAACAAGAAATACCACGCTCAAAAGTGTAAGTATATTACGACGACGCCCTTTGATGGGCGGAACGCGTTTTGGGGCGAGGTCCTTCCAGCCAAGACTCTCGTTATGTTGCATCTGCGCAAGAGAGCCGTTAGCTCCATTGCGATCCGCGTTATTATTGAATGCCATGCGACCCTTCCTCTATCAATACCGCAGCCTTTCTGGGTTTAAGCTGCTTTTAATATCTAGCATATCTACGTTTTTAGACGTATCTACTACACTATCGACACGCTACTGGGACATTTGTCTACTTTTTTACTATCGGCAAAAGTTGCTAGAGTCTATAGGGACGCTCTGCTGTAATGAACGCATCTCGCGCGATGAAACTGTGGAGAAGACACAGAAAGCACCCCTACAGGCTATGTAGGGGTGCGCTTCATTGCTTGGTACAAGTAATCATAATTGAGTATGTACGTATATGGAAGCTACAATGGTATCATAATAAGCTGACAAAGGTATCATGCAAGAGACTTGCCATATGGAGACTATTCAGATAGACTGAGAGACAACGCATAAAGGTAGGGACCCGATTATCTATTTTGACAAAAGAATGGGGATACATCGCCTGTAGGGACCGATTTATCACGTCCTTGTCGGCAATATAAAGGCCAAAAGGACGTGATAAATCGGTCCCTACAGGCGATGTATCTTGATGAAATTGTTAATTCGCATCATCGGTCCCTACAAGACGAAGGAGAACGAGTCCTCATGACCGAGAGTTTGAACGTAATCAGCACATTTCAGTTCTCGCCTGCTTCATTGGTGAAGTTGCGCGAGGCCGCGGATGCCGAAGTCCTGTGCATCACGAACAACGATGAGTTTCTGGCGCGGCTCCAGGAGGCTGATGTGCTTTGCTCATATTGGCTTCCTGATAATTGGCGTGCATTGACGAAGCGGTTACGCTGGTTACAATGTTCAGGCGCGGGCGTCGATAGCCTGTTACCAACAGGCATTCTGGACGAGGAAAGTGGTATCGTCGTCACAACTGCCGTGGGCATCAATACCACGCCTATTGGCGAGTATGTGTTCGGGAGCATGTTGATGTTTAATCGCACATGGCCCGAAATGGTACGCCTGCAAGACCGTCACGTCTGGCCTCGCAGTGTTACGTGGTACAAGCTGGGCGGACGCGAGCTAGCTGGACAGACACTGGGTATTGTTGGACTGGGCAGTATTGGTCGGCGTGTCGCACGCTTAGGACGTGCATTCGGAATGCGCATAGTGGCAACGCGTCGTACTGTACAAGCAGGTGTGCAAGACCCCGATGTCGATCAACTCTACACAACCGCACAGTTACATGAGATGCTCGGCAAGAGCGATTACGTGGTCATTTCAGTACCACTCACACAAGAGACTGATTCCCTGATCGGTGAAGCTGAACTGCGTGCGATGCAGCCACATACCTATCTCGTAAACGTCGCGCGTGGTCGCGTTATCGACGAGCAGGTCCTGATTCGCGCACTCAAAGAAGGCTGGATCGCTGGCGCGGGTCTCGATGTCACAGAAGAGGAGCCATTATCAGCCGAGAGTCCTTTATATACGATGCCAAATGTAATCCTGACACCCCATATTTCGGGGATAAGCGTCAAGTATGATGAACGGCTCACCGATCTCTTCGCTGCCAACCTGCGTCGTTTCCGCAAAGGTGAGACACTCCATAATCGCTACGAAGCCACACGCGGGTATTAAAGAATGTTAGGTGTGTATCTGATGGTGTACATAAACAAATGCATCGGGTACATCGCCTGTAGGGACCGATTCATCGCGTCCTTGTTCGGGGGTCGAGGGGCCAAAAGGACGCGATGAATCGGTCCCTAATGAATTTTGACGACCGAATACGGCAATGACGGTAGGGGCAGCAATTCATTGCGCCCAAAGATGGGGGTGGCGGGGCAAACGT